>NZ_FR893456.1:85278-106228 GCF_000435435.1 Alistipes sp. CAG:29
CTCGCAGGTCGTCCTGCTGAAACGCACCTACTTCACCCTTGCCGTCATCGTCACGTCACCCGTACTCCTGCTCTTCGCCCTCTGTCCCCGGGGTACCGGAGGCGTTTGGTTCTGCATCATTGTCATCGAGTTGATCGTAACGGCTATCTTATACCTCAGGGAGGTGCTGAACCTGTTTATTTCCAAAAAAGTTTCGATTTTGCATTGGATTTTGTACCTTTGCATCGTGGAAGTCTTCCCGGTCAGCCTGTTATGGCTGCTCGTGGCAAGGTGATTCAGTGATTGAAGAACAACGTAAAACTTAGGTCAGCATTGAAAGTTAAAAAAGTATTGGTTTCGCAGCCGAGGCCCGCAGTTATAGAGAAGTCCCCGTTCTACGAATTGTCCGAGAAATACAACGTAGAGATCGCCTATAAACCTTTTATACGTGTCGTGGGCGTATCCCTGAAGGAGTTCCGTGCCCAGCGGGTCGAGATACTGACACATACGGCCGTTATTTTCACGTCGCGCACGACGGTAGACAGCTTTTTCCATATCTGCGAGGAAGCCCGCATCACCGTGCCGGAAACCATGAAATACATCTGCCAGACGGAAGCCGTAGCACTCTACCTGCAAAAATACATCGTTTACCGCAAACGCAAGATTTCGTTCGCCGACGGATCATTCACGTCATTCATCGAACTGATAATCAAACATAAGGACGAGAAATTCCTGCTGGCGCTGAGCGAGCCCCACAAACCCGAGCTACCCGAGACGCTTGCCAAGCTCAAGCTGGCGGTAGACCCCGTCATCCTGGCACGCACGGTGGCTTCGGAACTCGAAGACGTACAGCTTGCGGATTACGGACTGCTGGCGCTCTATTCGCCTTCGGACGTCAAGACCCTTGTCGACAAGTTCGGCACCGAAAACCTGCCCGCCGTGGCGGTATTCGGCGAAGGTACGCTGCGCGCCGCCCTTGCGGCAGGCATCACGGTACAAGCCAACGCCCCGACCCCGGTGGCCCCGTCGATGGCCAAAGCCATCGACATCTATCTGCAGAAGGTTCATAAAGGCGAGGAGATAGAACCGGTGGAGTTGGTTACCGATACGGAAAAAGAGGAGTTCATCCGCAGCCAGCAGCACAAACTGGCCAAAAAGAGCCGCACGCGCCGCACTGCCGAACCCCGCAAATAAAATAGCCATGCCCGACTGCTCGCTTCCCCGCACGGAACGGCTCCGTTCGCTCGGTGCCGTGCGCCGCATGTTCGAGAGCGGGGAGAGCGGGTTCATCTTCCCGTTCCGGTACGTCTGGTTCGCCGAGGCCGACGAGATACCTTCGGTCGAGGTATTGTTCTCCGTGCCCAAGAAATTCCACAAGCGGGCCAACAAACGCAACTTGCTGCGGCGCCGTACCAAGGAGGCATACCGGTTGCAGAAACAGACGTTGAAGAACGGCAGCCCGGCGAACCTCGACCTGGCGCTGATCTACTCCTCGAAAGAGGTGCTGCCCTATAAAACCATTCAAAATGCAGTCCGCCGGATTCTGGAAACAGTCGTGGAACACCTTTAAACGCATCTGCGCCCTGCCGCTGATCGCGTTGGTGAAGTTCTACCAGCTCTGCATCTCCCCGTTCACGCCTCCGTCGTGCCGCTTCACGCCGACCTGCTCGCAATATGCCCTCGAAGCACTGCGTAAATACGGGCCGTTGAAGGGGCTGTGGCTGACGCTCCGGCGGCTCGCACGGTGCCATCCGTGGGGAGGCAGCGGTTACGACCCGGTACCCTGAACCCGCAGGTAGACAAAGCCCGAAAGGCACAAATGCTGCCCGGGACAATAAAAACAATCCGACCTTTCCGGGTCGGATTGTTTTTTCAGACAGCATATACGTGCCCCCGCAGGGCGGAAAAACCGGAGGAACCCGCAAAAGGCAGGCACACAGCCCCTCCCGGCCGGTCGCGCTATCAGTCGCACGTACCGGGGCAATGTTCGGACGAAGATTCGAATTCGAGCGTTACATGATGGATCCCGGCCGTTTCCAGCTCCGCTTTGAGCTGTCTCTTGACCGTTTCCATACGGGGCAGCTCTGCCAACACGACATGCGCCGTAAGGGCATTTTCGGTAGTGCTGATCGCCCAGACATGGATGTGGTGCACGGCCTTGACACCCGGCACGGCCTCCATCGTCTTTTCCACCTCCTCGATGCGGATACCCACGGGAACGCCGTCGAGCGACAGACGCAGGCTGTCGCGCGTCAGCGACCAGACCGATGCCACGATCACGGCGGCAACGACAAGCCCGACGATGGGGTCTACGATCGTCCATCCCGTCCACGAGATCACGACACCCGACACCAGCACCCCCACCGACACCAGCGCATCGGCGGCCATATGCAAATAAGCCCCTTTCACGTTCAGGTCTTTGTCCTTATCCTTCATGAAAAGCCAGGCCGTAAAGCCGTTGATTACGACCCCGACGCCGGCCGTCCAGGCAATGGCTCCGCCCTCGACGGGTGCCGGATGCAGCATCCGCCCCACGCTCTCGGCAACGATGACCCCCACGGCGACGAGCAGGATCACGGAGTTGAGCAGCGAAATGAGCACCGTGCTCTTCTTATAGCCGTAGGTATACCGGGGCGTAGCATGGGCCTGTGCAAGGCGGAAAGCCAGCATGGCCAGCAGCAGGCTCGCCACGTCGGAAAGGTTGTGCCCGGCATCGGACAGCAGCCCCATCGACCCGTAATAGAGCCCGACGGCGAATTCGACGACAACGAATGCCACGTTGAGCGCAATGCCGAGGATAAAGGCTTTGTTGAGCGACGTGACCATATGGTCGTGATGATGGTGTTCGTGTGCCATAACCGTTATATTTCGGCGATCGTATCCCGGATGTCCGAGAGATCGACCAGTTTGTTGACGATGGCGTAGATCGTAAGCCCTGCCGGAGAGTGTATCTGCAACTTGGCCACGATGTTGCGCCGATGTGTGATGACCGTATGGGTCGAAATGCAGAGTGCATCGGCGATCTGCTTGTTGGTCATTCCCTTGACGATGCAGACGACGATCTCGCGTTCGCGGGCGCTCAACGGTTCCTGGCGCTCTTCACGGGGAGCATCGCCGACCGGTTGCATGATCTTTTCGCGCAGCGTCTCGACCGGGTCGTAGACCGAAAGCACGTCGTCATAGGCATTGAGCGTCGCGGCGTCCGTCACGGACATTTGCAACGCAATGCAGCGCAGGCCCTCGCAACCGGTTTGCGCCCTCAGTTGCTGGGGCGTACAAAATCCCAGCGAAGCCGGGTTGACGACCAGCACGTCGGGACGATGGCGCGACAACTGCGCGGTGAGCTGCGAAATATCGGCGATTTCGAGGATATCGACGTCGGGGGCCGGCAGGCGGCGCAACACGGCGATAATGCCACAGCGCAGGATGGCCGAAGGCTCGGCGACGGCGAGTTTCAACGCCTTCATCGACGGCCTCCTTTCTTGGGGGCGGGTTGCTTGGGAGGCGTGTCCCCGGGCTGTGTGCCGGACACCCCGCTCCCCGTCCGCTCTTCGAGCCGCTTGATCGCCGGGATGAACAGACGGTCTTCGATATCGTTGTGCGACGCAAGGTCGCGTTCGCACGTGAAGATGTCAAAAAGCACGCCGTTCAGCTCGTTGGTACTGCCCGAAGGGTAATAACGGATGATGATCCGCTTCAGTTCGGCGAGTTTCGCCTCGACCTGGTCGTGGTGCCGGCGGAATATGTCGATCGAATAGCCTTCGGGATGCTCCCCCCGGAGCAGCCCTTCGACATAGGGGAAAACTTTCTGTTCCTCATAGTCCATGTGCTTGTGCACTTCGGCGACGTACTCGTCGAAGAACCGCAGGATGGCGAAAGCCACGTCGTTATGGCTGCAATCGATCGCCTCGATCAACTTGCGGCGGATGGCCGGAAGCCGAAAATCGAGGAAATAGTTATGCGAGTTGCGCAGGTAGCTGACAAGCGCGGCCACGGAGATCGTCTCCGGATCGGGGGCCTTGTCGTCGGCATGCATGTTCACCACGGCCAGAAAAGTCGCCGTATCGACCCCGCTGTCGAGGCAGACCTCGCCGATGGTCTTGTCGCCGAAACCCAGTGCGATACCGAAGCGGCTCATGATAAGCAGCACGGGGTAGCGGTCGCAAACCAGGTCGCACATGCGGTCGTCGGAATTGTATCGTCCTATTCTATACATAGTATGCTCAATATCTGCAAAAATAACGAATTACCGCACCCCGCGCAATACCTAAATCCAGGTATTTATCCCGGAATCAGCGGTTTCCGATGTCGACATAGGTCGTCTGGAGCATCGTGCGGCCGATGTCCAGCAGGCCGGGTGCCGTCTCGCTGACAGCCTTGCCGCTCGTAGCGTCCCACACGGCCTCCCCCGAGGCATCGACCACGCCGAAACCGTCGTTGAACGTATAGTACGCGAATTTACGGGGGGGGGTCGGGGCGAAAATATCCTTGCTGTAATCGAAATCCGAGTGGTCGATCCCCAGCTGTCCGAGGATCGTGGCGCAGATGTCGATCTGCGAAGCGTAGGTATCGACCACACGCGGTGCAGCGACGGCACCGCCCAGCCAGATCATCGGGATACGGTGGCGCAGCGGCTCGTTATAGGAGAGGCTCCGCGGCCACGGATAGCCGTGGTCGGCGACCAGCACCAGAAGCAGGTTGTCCCATGCCGGCGAAGCCTTCAGTTTGTCGACCATCCGGCCGACGCACTCGTCGGAAAAGGCGAAGGCGTTGAGTTCCTTGTCATCGAACTTCGAGAACGGCACGTCGAACGGGCGATGGCTGCTCAATGTCAGCATGCCGGCCAGGAACGGCTCGCCCTTCCCGCTCAGGGCGATCACGCGGTCGGCAAACCAATCGCACATCACCGCGTCGTCATAGCCCCAGTCGGCCGGCGGGGTATCGAAGCGCAGGTCTTTCTGCCATGTAAGCTGCTGCCAGCCCGTAGCGTACATGTACGACGCCTGGTCGGTGAAGTTCAGATCGCCGCCATAGGAGAAGCCGGTGGCATATCCTGCGCCGGAGAGCGAACGGGCCAGCGAGGGCAGGTTACGGCTCTTGGCCGGGAGCTTCATGATCGACATGCGGGTCTGGGCAGGGAATCCGCTCAGGATAGCCACCTCGCCCCGGTCGGTGCGGAACGAGTTGGCGAAGAAATTTTCGAACCAGATGCCTTCGCCCTTCAGGCGCTGCATGTTGGGCATGACGGGCAGACCGCCGACATCGGCATCCATGACCGTACGGGCGAAACTTTCGAGAATAACCACCACGACATTGGGGCGCGAGGTCGTCAGCACCCGCTCGGGAGCAGCGGCGGAAGGGTCGTTCCCGCGCAAGCGGGCAAACCGTTCCTCGCGTCCGGCCTCGTCGAAGAAGGGGTATTCGGCGGCATAGTCGGTATGGTCGCCGAGGCTCGTGAGGAACGAAAAGACCGGGTTGGTCGCCGCATGGTTCAGAAACATGTTCGCACTGAAATAGGCCTTTGACACATTGGCGACCGAAGCCCCCAGCCCACCGCGGATGGCGAGGAAATCGCACCCGGCGAGCAGCAGCAGGACAAGGCTCCACGGCAGCGCCGCACGCCGGCGGAGCGGCTCCCCGTCGAACAGGCGGCAGACGAGGCGGTAGACCCAGACCATGAGCGCCGCGTAGGCGACGGCCAGCAGGGTCTGGCGCACCCCGAGCCAGAAATCGACGCTCGCCATAGCCTCCTCGGGGTCGGTAAGGTAAATCAGGATCGTCGCATCGAGGCGGAAGCCCCAATGCTGGTATAACTCGACATCGACAGCGAAGATGACCGCCGTGACGGTTGCGACTAACACGAAATAGCCTGTCAGCACCCGCCGCCATATTCTCCCGGGCAGCCGCACCCACAGCGACACAAGGGCCAGCAACAGCGGCAGTGCGGTGACATACCCGGCGACGGTGCTGTCGAGCGTCAGCCCGTGCCACACGACGCCCAGCCATTCACCGACGGAAGCCTGCGCGGCATCGGCCGCATAGTAGGCCAGGAAAACGGGTTTCTGGACGGCCATCAGCAGAACGGTCGCACAGAACACCGCTAAAACAAAAGCTATCTTCTTCTTTACCATGCGCACATCTTAAATTGGCGGTCATATCTTTCGAAGTACCAGAGATTTCCGCCCCGGATTTTCGAATCAGACCGCGTCATTCGCAGCCTGCGGCTACGTTGACAGGTCAGCCCCTAAATCCCCGGCTCGGAAGAAATTCCGGCCGCGCCGGCCGACAAAACCGGGAAAGTGGCTGACGGGCATCGGCGCCGGGTGCTCCCGGCGCAAGGTGCCGGGCTCAGACCTTCTCGCCGTAGGCCAGGTCACCGGCATCGCCGATACCCGGGACGATATAGCAGCGCGAAGTCAACTCCTCGTCGACGGCGGCCGCCCAGATCGTGGTGGTTTTGCGCGGCATATTCTTCTGCACGTAGTCGATCCCCTGTTCGCTGGCAATCACTGCTGCAACGTGCGTATATTTGGGCGTACCACCCTTTTCGCACAAGGCCTTATAGGCCAGCACGAGCGAAGAGCCCGTGGCGAGCATCGGATCGACCAGCAACAAGACCTTGCCTTCGAGGTCGCCGCACGAGATATACTCGACCTTGACCGTAAACTTGCCGTCTTTCGTACTTTTACGGTAGGCCGAGACAAAGGCGTTCTCGGCATCGTCGAAATAGTTCAGGAATCCCTGATGGTAAGGCAGCCCGGCCCGCAGGATCGTCGCCACGACGACCTGGTCGTCGATCAGCCCGACCTCCGCTTCGCCCAGAGGCGTCTCGACGATACGGGGCGAATAGGCGAGCTCCTTCGAGATCTCATAGGCCGTGATCTCCCCGATACGCTCCAGGTTACGGCGGAAGCGCATCGAGTCCTTCTGCACCGACTTATCGCGGATCTGTGCGATGAACTTGTTGAGGACAGTGTCCTGTTTACTCAAAATATGCAGGGTCATAGGTATGAAGTTTGGTTGTCAATAGAGGAAGTTGTTGAAGGGGTAACGCCCGGCATGGATCTCGCGTACCATCCCGTAGAGATCCGAACGGAATTTCTCGATGTTGGTCTTGGCAAGCGCCGAAAGGAAAATGCAGGGGGTATTGGCCCGGGCGATCCAGCTCTTTTTCAGGTCGTCGAGCGACAGGTTCTCGCGCGTGGCGGGCGTGAGGTCGTCGTCGTCCTTCCTGACATAGGTATAGGCATCGACCTTGTTGAAGACCAGGTAAACGGGTTTGTCGCCCGCGCCGATATCCTGCAGGGTCTGCTTCACCACGTCGATCTGCTCTTCGAACTGCGGATGCGAGATGTCGACCACATGCACCAGCAGGTCGGCTTCGCGCACCTCGTCGAGCGTCGACTTGAACGACTCGATCAGCTCGGTGGGAAGTTTGCGGATGAATCCCACGGTATCGGACAGCAGGAACGGGAGGTTATCGAAAACCACCTTGCGCACCGTCGTGTCAAGTGTCGCAAAGAGTTTGTTCTCGGCAAACACCTCGCTTTTGGAGATCAGGTTCATCAACGTGGACTTGCCCACGTTGGTATAGCCTACCAGCGCCACACGCACCATCGAACCGCGGTTCGAGCGCTGCACGGCCATCTGACGGTCGATTTTTTGCAGATCCTCCTTGAGTTTGGAGATCCGGTTGCGGATGATACGGCGGTCGGTCTCGATCTCGCGCTCACCGGCACCGCCGCGGGTTCCGGTACCGCCGCGCTGCCGTTCGAGGTGAGTCCACATGCCCGAAAGGCGGGGCAGCATATATTCGTAGTTGGCCAGCTGCACCTGCGTCTTGGCATAGGCCGTCTGCGCCCGCGACATGAAGATGTCGAGGATCAGGCGCGTACGGTCGAGGATGCGGCAGGGCATGGCCTTTTCGATATTGCGCGTCTGCGACGGGGAGAGCTCGTCGTCGAAAATCACCACGTCGATCTGCTGCTCCCGGCAGTAACCGGCGATCTCTTCCAACTTGCCCGGGCCGACGTATATGCGGGCCGAAGGCTGCGGCAGCCGCTGCGTAAAGCGTTTCACACTCACGATATCAGCCGTTTCGGCCAGGAATTCGAGTTCGTCGAGGAACTCTTCGGCCTGCCGCGGATCCTGGTTGTCGCGGATAACGGCGACCATCACGGCGCGCTCCCTGCAATCGGGAACGGCCTCGGAGTTCGGGGTTATATTCTTATTCTCAGTCAAAGTCGTACACTTAATTTTAAACAGTCACATCGTGCCGCAACATGCGGCAGGGAAGGTGCTCCCTGCGGGGAGCAAACATTATGCTACAAAAAGGGTATCCTGCTTTCGGCGGATACCCTATTTATTAAATTGTCATGCAGAACATTCTCAACTCAAACCACATACGCCCGGTCAGTTCTGTACGCGGAAATCGACCGGGAGCGTGTATTTGACACGCACAGCCTGGTTACGCTGCTTGCCGGGGCTCCATTTCGGCGACTTGTTCAGCACGCGGATGGCTTCTTCGGAAAGCGACCGGTCGGGCGACTGCAACACCTCGATATTGGTCAGGCGACCGTCCTTGTCAATTACGAACGAAAGAACGACACGGCCCTGAATCCGGTTCTCAAGGGCAACCTGCGGGAACTTGACATTCTGCATCACCCACGCCCGGAACGTATTGAGGTCTCCGTCCTGGAACGATGGCATCGTCTCGGCGGTAATGAAAATCGTGTCGTCCGCAAAATCCTCGTCCTTGGCCGGCGGCACTATTTCGACAATCGCATCAGGATCGAAATCCTCGAATGTGAGATCCGTCTGCACGAACCGGTGATTGGGAATGACCTCGATCAACTGGGAAAGGGCCTTTACCTCAACCTTCTGGGGTTTCTGTTTGGGCGCGTCGGTCGTGACCGGGACAATATCGACATCGACGGGCATAACATCCACTGCGACTTTCTGAATTCTGTACTCGTCCGGCGTATAGGTAAATGCGACAATGACCAGGGACAATGCCACGACCAAACCGATCTCCAATAAAAGGCCTCTCTTATTCCTAAGATCTGCCTTGAATGATTTTTTAATCTCCATATCAATCAGAATTAGGTGGTTAGTACGCGAATCCAGTGCAGCGTATGTATCGTCGGATTCCGGGTCGCTGCCGCCGAAACCCCCTACCGTCCCGGCTTAGTTCTGCACGCGGAAGTCAACGGGCAGGGTGTACTTTACACGTACAACCTGGTTGCGCTGCTTGCCGGGGCTCCATTTCGGCGACTTGTTCAGTACGCGGATGGCCTCTTCGGAAAGCGACCGGTCGGGCGTCTGCAACACCTGGATATTGGTCAGACGGCCGTCCTTCTCGATCACGAACGAAAGAACCACACGACCCTGGATACCGTTTTCGAGGGCGATCTGCGGAAACTTGACGTTCTGCTGAACCCACGTACGGAAGGTATTGAGGTCTCCGCCCTGGAACGAAGGCATCGTCTCGGCGATCAGGAACGGCTGGTCGTCCTCGATGGTCTCCTCGACCACGTCGACCTGCTGGATCACCTCGGTGTTCTCGTCGAATTCGGCGAAGTCCACCTCGGTCGTGATCTTCGTGTCGTTGGTCACCACCTGCAACAGGTCGGCGATCACCTTCACCTCGACCTTCTTGGGAGGCTCGGGCGGCTTCTGATCCTGACGGGTAATCTCGGTAATTTCTTCTTCAACCGGGCCGTAGTTCAAGTCCGGCTTTTCGATCCGGTACTCCTTCGGCGTGTAGGCAAAAGCCGCAATAACCAGGATAAGGGCTACGACAAGTCCGATTTCAAGCAAAAGACCCCGCTTGTTCTGAAGGTCTGCTTTGGGTGATTTCTTGATTTCCATCTATTTTAAATTTAATTGTTCGGCAATGATAAATCGCACATAGGCATGCTATGCACCACAAATATATGGATAAAAATTCAAAAATGCGCCATCCGGCACGAAAATCTTTAATTTTTGCCTACTTTTGCGGGGTAAAAGATCACAACGGAGATTGATAAATGGCCGTTTCGGAACCACTATACGGGAAAAACCCTGCGGAACTCGCCGCCCTCTGCGCCGAGACGGGCCTGCCGCGTTTCGCGGCAGGGCAGCTCGCCCGCTGGCTCTATGTGAAGCACATCGAAGACCCGATGCTGATGACCGATATCCCGGCTGCCCGGCGCGCCTTGCTGGCCGAGCGGTTCCGGCAGGTGCTGACCCCGCCCGAACGGGTCACCGAATCAGCCGACGGCACGAAGAAATACCTCTTCCGCACACAGCAGGGAGCCTACATCGAATCGGCCTATATTCCCGACGGCGACAGGGCCACGCTCTGCGTCTCGTCGCAGGCCGGGTGCCGCATGGGGTGTAAATTCTGCGCCACGGGGCGGCAGGGGCTGCAACACTCGCTTACGGCGGCCGAAATCCTCAACCAGATCGTTTCCCTGCCCGAACGCGACACGCTGACGAACGTAGTTTTCATGGGCATGGGCGAACCGCTCGACAATACGGACAACGTGCTCAGGGCGCTCGACATCCTCACGGCGGAGTGGGGCTTCGGCTGGTCGCCCACGCGCATCACGCTCTCCACGGCGGGCGTCGTCCCCGAGTTGCGGCGGTTGCTCGACAGCACAAAGGTGCACCTGGCCGTGAGCCTGCACAACCCCTTCCACGAGGAGCGGGCAGCCATCATGCCCGTCGAACGGGCATGGCCGGTCGCCGAGGTCGCGGCAATCCTGCGCCGATACGACTTCACGCACCAGCGCCGCGTATCGTTCGAATACATCGTCATGAGCGGACTGAACGACTCGCCGCGGCATATCCGCGAACTATGCCGCCTGCTGGACGGCATCAAGTGCCGCATCAACCTGATCCGGTTCCATAAAATCCCCGGGTCACCCTATTTCTCGCCGGACGACGCGGCCATGGTACGTTTGCGCGACACGCTGACGGCCAAGGGCATACAAACCACGATCCGGGCTTCGCGAGGCGAGGACATCCAGGCGGCCTGCGGCCTGCTGAGCACTTCGGCGCTCGAAGGCAGGCAATAGAGCACGGTTCTTGCACGTTATACGGAAAACGAATCCGCATGAAAAAACTGATCTTCATACTGATGCTGGCACTCGCAGCGGGCGCCGCACAGGCACAGGTAAAATTCGAAACAAAATCGACCGACGCCGTCCGGGAGATGGCGGTCAAAACCGGGAAACTGGTATTCATCGACCTCTACGCCACGTGGTGTCCGCCCTGCCGTATGATGGAACGGGAGGTTTTCTCACGCAAGGACGTGGGGGATTTCATGGAACGGCATTTCGTGGCCGCCAAATACGACGTGGACAAAACCACGGGCAAGGAACTGCTGAAACGCTACGGCAGCGGGGCAATTCCGCTTTATCTGGTCTTCGACACGCAAGGCGAACTGCTGGGACGCATACAGGGGGCGGCCAAGCCCGACGAGTTCATAAACAACCTGCAAACGATCCTCGACAGGCAGAAGCCCAAACAGGGAAAGTAATCACCTGGGCTCCCGGCCTGAAACTGGCGGCGCCGCCAGCCGATGCACGAGCCAGAGATTGACCGCGGCGACGGCACATCCCGCCATCCCGCATAACACGAACTCCCGGAGCGAAAAGGCCCGGGAGTTTATCATGATGCACAGTCCCCGTCCACAGCAGGCCAGGCACGGCAGCGACGTCGCAATGACGGGGACATAGCGTCCCAGGGCAACCCACTGCCCGAGATGGATCAGCAGGTGCATCCCGAACGCAAGGAACAGGGCCAGCCACGGATAATAACAGCCGGCAAGGGCCGCACAGGCCGTTACCGCCACCAGCAAAACCAGTTCTTCGGCAGCCATGGCGGCAAACCGCAAGGGGGAGATCCCGTCGAAATGCGGGAGCATGCGGCGGGCGAGCTGCGGAAAACGCCGCGCCAGCAACTCCCGGTTGCGGCGAAGCCACGGCGGAAGAAAGAGCATCTCCTCGGCATCGTGGAGCAGGAACATCGCGGGCAGCGACCACAACAGCCACCCGGGAAGGAGCGCGCCGCCTGCCATACGGATTTATTTTTTAGGGGTATAGACCACTTTCTTGGTCTCGAAGAACTCCTCTCCGAAGAACCGCGGAATATCGTAGATATACCAGCGCATACCGGTCTGCGCCAGTTCTTCGGCCAGGTCGCCGCCCTTGAGGTAGAGGATGCCGTTCGGAAGCGAGCCTTTCTGTCCCTTCCCGATTTTCGCCCAGATCCATCGGACGAACTCCGGCATTGCCGTGACGGCGCGCGAAACGACATAATCGTAGCGTTCCTGCAGCGTCTCGACACGCACGCAGCGGGGATCGAGGTTCTGCAGCCCGAGCCCGGCGGCGACGCCCCCGACGACCGTGATCTTCTTGCGGATGGAATCGGCGGCGGTGAAATGCGCCTCGGGAAAGAGGATCGCCAGCGGCACCGAAGGGAAGCCGCCGCCGCACCCCACGTCGAGGATACGGGCGCCGGCATCGAACGTACAGACCTTGGCAATGGCGAGCGAATGCAGCACATGGCGCAGGTAGAGCTGGTCGAAATCCTTGCGCGAGACGACGTTGATCTTGGCGTTCCAGTCGGCGTAGAGGCCGTACAGGGCGGCGAACTGCTGCCGCTGCAATTCCGTCAGGCCGGGGAAATATTTGTCGATAAGTTCCATGCGGATCGGTTTTTCCGGGGGGGGTCAGTTTTTCTCGCCTTCGGTTATCAGGCGGCACATCTGTTCGCGGGCACGGTGTATCTGCGTCTTGACGGTGCCGAGCGGCAATTTGAGGTTGGCGGCGATCTCTTCGTAAGAGTATTCGTCGAAGAACCGCATGACGATCAGCGTCCGGTAGCGCGGGGCGAGGCGTTCGAGGTAATGCTCGATCTGCGTCCGCTGCTGCATGCTGATGACGCTCTCTTCGGGCGTCGGAGTCGTCGATGGAGGCGAGGAGAAGCGTTCGTCGATCGACAGGTCGTCCTGGCGGCGCCGTACGAAGTCGATGAACGTATTGCGGGCGATGGTGTAAACCCACTGCCCGAAGGTATAGACGGTACTGTAACGATGCAGGTTGATGTAGACCTTGATAAACGTCTCCTGCAGCAGGTCGTCGGCATCGTTGACACCCCCCAGCCGCTGTACGAAAAGGCGGTGGATCGCATCGCGGTAACGGTTGAACAGGTATTCGAAGGCCCTGTCGTCGCCTTCGAGCACGAGTTCCACCAGGCGCCGGTCTTCGGCGACGATATAGTCGGCTATCTCCATACGCGGTCGTCTCGTCGCAGCAGCATCACCCCGAGCAGGAACGCCCACAGCGGACTGAGCAGGTCGTAAACGAAATAACAGCCGGCCATGCTCGCCTCTCCCAGGCGGCGTGCGATGCGCCGCACCTGGATCGCCACAAGCAGGTAGCGAACCAGCACCAGGACGAGGGCCGCGATCTTATATTCGAACGGCATCACCGCCAGCGCACAGGCGGCCGTGATGAAAAAAAGCGCCCGCGATCCCAGTTCCCACTGGATGTAATTCTTCACCTGCTGCGGATAGAACGGGAATGCCGAACCGTAATAACGCAGCTGCCCCATCCACCAGCGCATGCCGCCCCACGTCTTCTCGCGCAGCGTTGCACGCGGCGAGAGGATCACGCTCACATTGTCATGCGTCATGACCTTCTGCATGTAGAGGTCGTCCTCCCCGATATTCATGTTGAGATGGCTGAACCCCTTGGAGCCGAAATAGATGTTCTTAGTAAACCCGATGTTGTGGAGCGTCCCCCGGTAAGGGTTCCGGCGCACGGCACGGGCGATCCAGTCAACGCCGTGCATCATGCGCCAGGCGCGCATCATATAGTTCGCAAAGCCTTTCCCGCGCTCCACGCCGCAGTAACCCACGACGATCTCGCCCCGGGTAAAGCCCTTGGCCATCAATGCCAGCCAGCGGTCGGTCTGGGGGACGGCATCGGTCGAAGTGAAGACCATGCACTCGTGGTGCGCCGACTTGATGCCCACGTTGAGCGCCATCTTGCGCGAGATGGGAAAGCGGGGATCGAGGTGAATCTTGGTCGTCACGATCTGGGGGAACGACTGTTTCAGCCGCACGAGCTCCTCGTAGAAATCGGAATCGTGGCCCACGTAGACGATCACCACCTCGAAATCGGGGTAGTTCTGCGCCAGGATCAGCGGCAGCCGCTCCTCGACGAACGAATAGTCCTCCGAGAAGAGCGGGATGACGACCGACACCTGGGGATCGGCCTCCAGCACGGCCGGGCGGCGGTTGTTCTTGTAGCCGGGGATACGGCCGTAAACGAAAATATAGTAGTACAGCTGCACGCCGAACATGGCGAGCATGGCCCCTGCGAGGGCGATGCCTTCCCAGCCGTAGCATGTCAGAAAAGTATCGAAAAATTGCATACAGGCGAAATATGCGCAAAGGTACAAAACAATTCAGAATTCAGAATTCCCAAATCAGATTATTTTATGTATTTTTGCCGAATATATGAGCATGAAGTTTACATTACAGCATAAGGATCCGGCGTCCAAAGCCCGCGCGGGCGAACTGACGACAGACCACGGCGTCATCCGCACCCCGATTTTCATGCCTGTGGGTACAGCCGCCACGGTCAAGGGCATTTTCCACCGCGACGTGCGCGACGAGGCCCGGGCGCAGATCATCCTGGCGAACACCTACCACCTCTACATGCGCCCCGGCATGGAGATCATCGAAAAGGCCGGGGGCGTACACCGTTTCTCGACCTGGGAAGGGCCGATGCTCACCGACAGCGGCGGCTTCCAGGTCTTCTCGCTCGCAGCTTGCCGCAAGCTCAGGGAGGAGGGATGCCATTTCCGGTCGCATATCGACGGTTCGAAACACCTCTTCACACCCGAAAGCGTCGTGGACACCGAGCGCACGATCGGCGCCGACATCATGATGGCTTTCGACGAATGCCCCCCGGGCGACGCCCCGCGCGAATACGCGGCCAAATCGCTGGCGCTAACCGAGCGATGGCTGGATCGCTGCTTCGACCGTTACCATCAGACCGAACCCAAATACGGCCACTACCAGGCGCTGTTCCCCATCGTACAGGGGTGCACCTACCCCGACCTCAGGGCGCATGCGGCCGAAAACGTGCAACAGTACGGCGCCGACGGGTATGCCATCGGCGGACTGGCGGTCGGCGAACCGACCGAGGTGATGTACGAGATGATCGAAGTGGTCAACGCCATACTGCCCGAAGACCGTCCCCGTTATTTAATGGGCGTGGGCACGCCGGTGAACATCCTCGAAGGGATCGAGCGCGGCGTGGACATGTTCGACTGCGTGATGCCGACGCGCAACGGCCGCAACGGGCAGCTGTTCACGGCCGAAGGCGTCATCAACATCCGCAACAAGAAATGGGAGGACGACTTCTCGCCGATCGACCCCGAGGGCACGGCGTTCGTCGACACGCTCTATACGAAGGCCTACCTGCACCACCTAGTGACATGCGGCGAAATGCTGGCGGCGCAGATCGCCTCGCTGCACAACATCGCCTTCTACCTGCGGCTGGTGACGATGGCCCGCCAGCACATCGCGGCCGGGGATTTCAAGCCGTGGAAGGAGGCGATGGTCGGCAAGCTCCAAAGGCGCCTGTAAAGAACCGAGGCCGGGGGAGGGCAGGAGGCAAACCCGTCGGGCCACGGGCCACGAAGCGAATAATGGCGGCACTGCGTCCGAGGCATGAAAACAAATTGTATCTTTGTGCGATGAAATTACGATTTCCGGGGTTTAAGATCTTAGACCGCTACATACTGGGGAAATTCCTCGCGACCTACTTCTTCGCCATCGCGATGATTATCGTCGTGGTCGTACTGTTCGACTACGTGGAGAAGATCGACGACTTCACGGAACTGCACGCCCCGCTCAACGAGGTGATATTCGACTACTACCTGAATTTCATCCCGTTCTTCATCAACCAGTTCAGCGGACTGTTCACCTTCATCGCCTGCATCTTCTTCACCTCGAAGATGGCCTACCAGACCGAGATCGTCGCCATGCTCTCGGGCGGCATGTCGTTCCGCCGCCTGATGTGGCCCTATTTCCTCGGGGCGCTGATCATCGGCAGCCTTTCGCTGACGCTGAACCTCTGGCTGATACCTATTTCGCAGCGGCACATCGTCAATTTCGAGTCGCAGTACATAAAACGCAAGCAGAACGCCAAGTTCAACCGCCACATCTACCGGCAGATCGAGCCGGGGACGTTCGCCTACATCCGCGGCTACAACGACGGTTCGCAGCAGGCGTCGTTCCTCGCGCTGGAGGAGTATTACAGCGGCACGATGACCCGCTCGCTCGAAGCTGCCGACGTGAAATTCAACCCCGAGACCAAACGCTGGACGGCACCGCGCTACACCAAGCGCGAATTCGACTCGCTGGGCGTCGAGAAATTCGAGCAGTTCCGCAACCTCGATACACTCATCAACCTCGAAGTGGCCGAACTGGGCGAAATCAACGACCTGATACAGACCATGAACATCACGGAACTGAACGAGTTCCTCGACCAGCAGCGCGCCAAGGGTTCCGATTCGATCAACATCATCGAGGTGGAGAAGCACGCCCGCTTCGCCTATCCGCTTTCGACCTTCATCCTGACGCTGATCGGCGTATCGCTCTCCTCGCGCAAGGTGCGGGGCGGCACGGGGCTCCATATCGGCATCGGCACGGGCCTCTGTTTCTCGTACATCCTCTTCAACCGCTTCTTCGAGGAGTTCGCCAAAAGCGGCACCCTGCCGCCCGGGCTGGCCGTATGGCTACCCAATATCATCTACCTGTTCATCGCCATCTACCTCTACCGGAAGGCCCCGAAATAACATGCGACACATCGACGACATAGCCGCCAAGGTGCGCCGCGCAGAGCGCATCGACGACGCCGAAGCCGCACGGCTCTGGCGCGAGGCCCCGCTGTGGCTGCTGGGCGAACTGGCGACCGCAGCCAAACGGCGCGTAAGCGGCGACAAGGTGTACTACAACCGCAATTTCCACATCGAGCCGACGAACCGCTGCGTCTTCAACTGCCGGTTCTGCTCCTACCGGCGTCCGGCGGGCGACCCCGAAGCGTGGGACTATACGATGGACGAAATCGAACAAATCGCCCGCGAACGGCAGGGAAAAGGCATCACCGAAGTGCATATCGTAGGCGGGGTACACCCCGACCACGGGCTGGATTACTACACCGACATGATCCGCCGCGTGAAGTCCATACTGCCCGGGGCGGCCGTCAAGGCATTTACGGCGATCGAACTATCGTACATGATCCGCAAGGCGGGACTGACGACGCAGGAGGGGTTGCGGCAGCTCAAGCAGGCCGGGATGGACGCCATACCGGGCGGAGGGGCGGAGATATTCGACGAGCGGATCCGGCAGCGGATATGTCCCGAGAAGGGCTCGACGGCCGAATGGCTCGGAGTGCACGAGGCGGCGCACCGGCTCGGCATCCCGACCAACGCCACGATCCTCTACGGGCATGTCGAGGAACTCCGCCACCGCATCGACCACCTGCGGCGCCTCAGGGAACTGCAAGACCTCACAGGCGGGTTCAACGCCTTCATCCCGCTCAAATACCGCAATTTCGGCAACCCGATGTCCGAAATCGGCGAAGTGTCGGTGATCGAAGACCTGCGGATGCTGGCCATGAGCCGGATCTACCTGGACAACATACCCCACGTCAAGGCTTACTGGGTGATGTACGGCAAGGCGACGACCGAACTGGCATTGGCGTTCGGCGCCGACGACATCGACGGCACGATCGACGACACGACGAGGATCTACTCGATGGCCGGAGCCGAAGACCGGAAGCCTTCGATGAGCATCGACGACATGCACCGCATCGTCCGGGCGGCCGGCTACCGCGCCGTGGAACGCGACACCTTCTATAACGAAATATAACCCTACCCCGCAATGGAGAAACTGGCATATTACTGGAAACGGCTCCGGAAAAACCGACTGGCATACAACCTCGTACTGATCGGGGCGATCATCCTGGCGATGGCCGTCGCGGCCCACATCGTCATGCAGGTCGGCACACGCCACGGCGCCCGCCGCACGGTGCCCGACTTTTCGGGCGTGAAGCTCGACCAGGCACAGCGCATGGCCCGCAAGTACGACCTCAAGCTGCACATCAACGACTCGCTGTTCGTGCCGGCTTACGAAGGGGGCATCGTCCTCGACCAGCTGCCCGAAGGGGGCGTGGAGGTCAAGCCCGGCCGCACGGTCTACATCACGATCAACTCCTTCCGCCAGAAGATGGTGCCCGTGCCCTACGTGGCGGGACGTTCGCTGCGGCAGGCCAAGAACATGCTGGAGATCGCGGGGCTGGAGATCGACGAGCTGGTCTACCGCGCCGACATGGCGACCAACTACGTACTGGACGAATACTGCGACGGCCGCCCCGTAGCGGCGACGAGCAAGATCGAGGCCGAACTGGGCTCGGGCGTGACGCTCTATGTGGGTGTCGAAGGCGGCTACGGCACGACGGTCGTACCGCGTCTGGTCGGGTTCCCGCTCAAGGAGGCCAAGGGCCGCCTGTGGGAACTGGGGCTCAACGTCGGCAAGGTGGATTTCGACGAAGGGATCAACCTCCTGAACCAGAAGGATGCCCGCGTCTATATCCAGCATCCCACGGCCGAGCGGAGCGCCGGGCTGGGCTCGCGCGTCGACCTCAGGCTGACGCTCGACGAGAAGAAACTCGCCCAATACCGAGCCATAGCCGAAAAGCAGGCGAAGGAGGCGGCCGAAGAGCGATTACAATCCGAACGCGAACATGCGGATTCGCTGGCTCAGGCGGAGTTCGAACGGGCGGCGGCAGGCTCCGCAGAGGAACAGCCGGCCGACGAGCCTGCGGCAGCCGGAAACGACGAAGGATTTTTCGACTGATGGCCGACGAACGCTACATAGAGGAGGATCCCGAACTCTACCAGGGATCGGAAGCCACGGAAGAGGACGGCGAGGGAGCCGGGCTGTATGAGCACTTTGCGGTCGTAGCCGACAAGGGGCAAACCCCGTTGCGGCTGGACAAGTTCCTGACCGTACGCATGGAGAAATGCTCGCGCAACCGTATCCAGGCGGCTGCCGACTGCGGCAACATCCTCGTGAACGGCAAGCCCGCGAAATCGAGCTACAAGGTCAAGCCGCTCGACCGTATCCAGATCGTGATGCCCTACCCGCGGCGCGAAGTGGAGATCATCCCCGAAGATATCCCGCTCGAAATCCCCTACGAGGACGACGACCTGCTGATCGTCAACAAGCCCGCCGGGCTGGTGGTGCATCCCGGGCACGGAAATTACAGCGGTACGCTCGTAAACGCACTCACGTACCACCTGCGCAACCTGCCCCTGTTCCAGGAGGGCGACATGCGCGCCGGGCTGGTGCACCGCATCGACAAGAACACGTCGGGGTTACTCGTGGTGGCCAAGAACGAACAGGCGCACGCACGGCTGGCCAAGCAATTCTTCGACCATACGATCCAGCGCCGTTATGTGGCACTCGTGTGGGGCAATTTCGACCAGGACGAGGGGACGATCACGGGCAACATCGGCCGCAGCCCCCGCGACCGGCAGAAGATGTTCGTATTCGAAGACGGGTCGGACGGCAAGCACGCCGTGACCCACTGGCGGGTGCTGAAACGTTACGGCTATGTGACGCTGGTCGAATGCCGGCTCGAAACGGGCCGCACGCACCAGATACGCGTCCACATGTCGTGGCAGGGACATCCGCTCTTCAACGACGAACGCTATGGCGGCGACCGCATCCTGAAGGGCACGACCTTTTCGAAATACAGGCAATTCGTCGAAAACTGCTTCGCCGTGCTGCCCCGCCATGCACTGCACGCGCGGTCACTCGGGTTCGTACACCCGACGACCCGCGAAACGGTATATTTCGAGAGCGAACTGCCCGCCGATTTCCGTGCGCTGCTCGGCAAATGGGAAACCTACGCAGCGGCATCGAAAGAGACGGATAACGGATAAACGGCACGGCAGCGGACAGACTCACGGCAATACGGCGGCTCGCATCTGCGGACACCCAAAACGGCAACCCCCAAGCATAAAGCCGCCGGCCCGCACCCCTCAAACACACGATACAGACCGGAATTACTCCGGGACGAAACAAAAAAACTCATCGTACCTTGTTTTTACCGACCACGATAAAGGAAGTCCGCGCACGCGGGTGGGAGCAGTTGGACGTCATCCTCTTTTCGGGCGACGCCTACATCGACCATCCGGCATTCGGCGCGGCAGTAATCGGCCGCCTGCTCGAAGCCGAAGGCTACCGCGTGGCCATCGTGCCGCAACCCAACTGGCGGGACGACCTGCGCGACTTCATCAAGTTGGGTACGCCGAGGCTCTTCTTCGGCATCACGGCCGGGTCGATGGATTCGATGGTCAACCACTACACGGCCAACATCCGCCTCAGGAGCAACGACGCCTATACGCCCGGCGGCAAAGCGGGGTTTCGGCCCGACTATGCCGTAACAGTCTACACGCGAATCGTCAAGCGATTGTTCCCGCACGTCCCGGTAGTAGTCGGGGGAATCGAAGCCTCACTGCGGCGGCTGACGCACTACGACTACTGGAACGACTCGCTCAAGCCTTCGGTGCTGGCCGAAAGCGGCGCCGACCTGCTGATCTACGGCATGGGCGAACGGGTCGTGCAGCAGGTCGCCCGGGCACTGCGCAACGGATACAATGCCAAGTTGCTGCGCAAACTGCGGCAGGTGGCGTTCATGGCCGGCAAAGATTACGTGGAGCGGCTCGACCCGGCGAAGACGATCCGGCTGCACTCCTACGAGGAGTGTGCGCGCGACAAACGGGCTTTCGGGGAGAATTTTACGATCATCGAGACACAGAGCAACCTGATGGAACCGACAGCGACGCTGGTCGAGGCCGTCGGCGACCGCTATGTGGTCGTCACGCCGCCCAACAC
>NZ_FR893456.1:106257-108478 GCF_000435435.1 Alistipes sp. CAG:29
CGCTCACGACCGAAGAGCTCGACCACTCGTTCGACCTGCCTTACGAACGGGCACCGCACCCGCGCTATAACGGCAAAGGAGACATCCCGGCCTGGGAGATGATCAAACACTCGGTCAACATCCACCGGGGATGCTTCGGCGGCTGTTCGTTCTGCACCATATCGGCTCACCAGGGCAAATTCATCAACTCGCGCAGCGAGCGCTCGATCCTCGACGAGGTGCGGCGGATCGCCTCGATGCCCGGCTTCAGGGGTTACCTCTCGGACGTCGGTGCACCTTCGGCCAACATGTACCGCATGGGCGGCCGCGACAAGGAATTGTGCCGCAGGTGCCGCCGTCCGTCGTGCCTGCACCCGAAGATGTGCCCAAATCTGGACAACGACCACCGGCCTCTGTTGGCTTTGTACGAAAAGATCCGAGCCGTGAAGGGCATCAAGAAGGCCTTTGTCGGCAGCGGCATCCGTTACGACCTGTTCGACGACAGCCCTTACCTCGCCACGGTCGTGAAACACCACACCTCGGGACGCCTAAAGGTCGCCCCCGAACACACCGAAGATGCCGTGCTGAAACTGATGCGCAAGCCTCCGTTCGCACTTTTCGAGCAACTGAACGCCGATTTCCAGCATATCTGCCGCCGCGAGGGGCTGCCCTACCAACTGATCCCTTACTTTATCTCGTCACACCCGGGCTGCACCGAACGTGACATGCGCTCGCTGTCGGCGAAAGTACTCGGCAAGCTCCATTTCAACCTCGAACAGGTACAGGATCTCACCCCGACGCCGATGACCCTCTCGTCGGTGATGTTCTACACCGGGGAGAACCCCTATATACATGAAAAAGTCTACGTCGCCCGTTCGCAGGAGGAGAAACGGCGGCAGAAAGCCTATTTCTTCGATGAACGGCCGGCCGGGAAAGCAGATATTCCAGGTAAAAAGAATGGCTCGAAGAAGGAAAGCCGCCCAAAAGGTAGGCAGTCCCAAACCGACTCGGCAAAAAGCGGGCAAACAATGCGTCCGACACCCGGAATGCGGTGCAAAAATAGATGACCTCATACGAGTGCACTTGCCATCACTCCGACAAAAAGAAATTTTCCCGTTCCGCCGCCCATCGGTACCCGATCGAAGTGGTATTACAATCCCAATATCACGAAAATGTGCACCAGGTAAGCGGCATACGATTGCGGCGCGATCCACAGCATTATCCGAGATGTTTTGCCAAAGAAGAAACAGCACAGGGCGATCAGTCCGAACGATAGCGAAAAACAAAGCAGCGTTTCATACCACCACCATGAACGACCGATCTGGAAAAAGGCCTGCAGATAGACCGATAGGGCCAACAACAATTCCAGGCCGAAGAGCATCATGCCCATACGTCGCGTTATTCGAAGAAACCAGCTTGCCTCGCCATGCAACCGTCCCCGTCACGAAAAGTGCCACATGCTGCGCCAGATGAGTCGGTTCCGCTCAAAGCAAACCGCTCAAACATTTTCAGTTGTTAATCGGTCAGGCAGGACGTACCCGATAATTAGCTGCAGAAACGATTATGACAGCAAAAACGATCCACACCACGTTCACCCCGCTCTGCACGCGCATGGGTTTGCGCACGACAAACCAAAAAAGGGCATATACCAGCGAATAGAAAAGCAGGCGTTCGACAAACCAGAGGTGACCGACCTCGACATGCCCCGTAACTACAGAGCACAAAACAGTAAAAAAAGAGGAGCGGAATTCCCAAATGAGGAAATTTTGCCGATATAAAGCCCTGAAAACCGTGACGGTCGCAACTGGAAGGGAGAAAGTAACCGCAAAACAGGAAGTAAAGTCCCATGAGGAATGAAGCGTTGACAGCAAAGAAACTCCGCAGTCAAACTGCGCACTCATCAAGCGAAGGCTGGTATATCCAATTATCGCTATCGCTGTAAGCCGGCCCGGCATGATGGAAGATAACCAATAGGATCAGAAAAACTTTCAAATTGACGAGGTACCAATCTCGCTGTACGGGTTTAGCAATAGGGTCTGAAGTCTTCATGACGGTGCAGTTTCTGATAAGATACAAAAGATGGATAGGAATCAAAAAATGCAAAACAATTACCCGAAAATATTTTCAGGAAGCAGATCGACTGCGAGCAATAGGGATTATCGTTGCGCTTCGAATTATAATGCATGGCGAGGTATCGTACAATGAATTTCAGTAAACAAAAGCCGGAGAATTCTCCGGCTTT
>NZ_FR893457.1:0-799 GCF_000435435.1 Alistipes sp. CAG:29
GACCGAATGATGAGTTTATACAAGTATGTAAATACATAATATATTTATATACTTTATCGCAAAGTGTCTACACGGAGAATTTCGTTGCCAGTTTCTCCCGGAGCATGGTAACCTCACGGTCGATCATCGGCGGGGTGACTTTCGCATAGATTTGAGTGGTGGTGATATTTTTATGTCCCAGCATCTTCGAAAGCGTCTCCAGACTCACGCCGTTCGACAGGCAGATCGTCGTGGCGTACGTGTGCCTTGCCAGATGGAACGAGAGTTGTTTGTCGATGCCGCACTCTCGGGCGATGTTTTTCAGACTGTCGTCGATCGAATCGAGTGTAGACATGGCAAAAACACGTCCGTCGCCGGTCAGGCCCCGGTACTTGTTCAGGATGAACAACGCATACGGCAGAAGTTTGACAACGTATCTGGTTTCGGTCTTCTGGCGGTTCCCGCTGATCCACCACTCGCCCTGCGCATCCTGCTCGATCCGGTCATAGGTCAGCGAGGCCATATCCGCATAGCAGATGCCCGTAAAGCAGGAGAACAGGAACATATCGCGGTTATAGTCCTGACGCTTATACCGCAGCTCGGTAGTCATCATACGCCGGAGTTCATCTTCCGTTAAAAAACTACGTTCCGGATTCGGAGCCGTATATTGATAGAGGGAAAAGGGGTTGCGAGGCATCCAGCCGTTGTTGAACGCGATTTTGACAACGTATTTCAGGCATTTGAGATAACCGCTGACGGTCGTAGGCTTGAGCCCCAGATCGGATTTAAGGTAGACGTGGTATTGCTCGATGAACGACTG
>NZ_FR893458.1:0-3748 GCF_000435435.1 Alistipes sp. CAG:29
GCCTCTTTTATCAGCGCCGAGTTCTCCTGCTCGCCGATGGCGTAGCCTATCGGGTAGTTCGTACAGGGGTCGAGGACTACAACCACGGTGAGACGGTTCGAGTAGGTCGTGACGGTGTAGCCGTTCTTGTCGGTGGCAGTCCGCTGGAAATACAACTCCACATCCCAGCCGTCGAGGCTCCACATGTAGAGCGGCAACGCCGGGCGGCGGCGTTTCACCTGCATCGCGCGGTTATTGTAGAACTCCGAAGCGCCCAAGCGTCCGGCCGCCGTTTCCAGCCCGTACTTTTTGCGCATTTCCTGCACGGGGCGTTCCGTGATCGTCTTCCAGCCAAGTTGCTCGGCAACGGCATTGTAGATCATCACGACCTGCTTGTCGTTCAGGTTGCGGGGGTCGGAAATCAATTTGAGTATCGTGGCCTTCTGATCGTCGCTCTCGACTTTCGCGGCGTTCGCATTTTGGAACTTGCCGGAGATCAGCACCTCGTAGTTCGCTTTACCGCCCCGGAAGAACTCGTTAAATTTCTCCTGCAAACGGCGCGGATTTTCGGGCAGAGAGTGCGGGAATCGGTCGGCGATACGGGGCAGCGCCTTTGCCGCATTCGCCCAAAAATCTTTCTTTTTAAGTGTCCGTAGCTTGCCCACGCGCTGGCGTTGCGATATACATTTTTCCAACCGTACCCGAAACGCTTCGAGTATTGCGGCGTTATTGGCGTACTCCTGCTGCTTGGTGAAGTCCAAGCCGCGGGTGCCGTCGATTTTATACTCCGCATAGAAATTCATCGCAACTCCATCCGGGACGATCTCGTCGATAAACTTCTTGCTCGCGGCCTGCGCTTGCAGATCGGGGTAGCGGCGGTAAACCTCGTTTTTGTATTTCACAGGCAGACTATCCACGGCGAACAGAGCCTCACGGCCGTTGCCGCCACGACATAGCTGTTCAAGCTTATTTTCGCGTCGATACCACTTTATCAGGTCCGGTGACATAATTCCCGCCGCCAGTTCCCCGTGTGTGATACAAAGCCTATTTTCATAAACTTCCATTGTTCAACCTTTTGTTGTTGCTCCCGTGCCGGTATCGCTCCGGAGTAATGCCTTTGCATTCACGGGATTTTTAGTTAATTTTACGGTTGCGAAACCTTTTAACTAAAAAACTGTATCATGGATAATGATCTTAAACTGATCAAGGCGGAACTTGCTATTCTACTCAAACGTCTCGAAAAACTCGAACACTCGGTTAAGGGCGGGATGCGTAGCGCTCCTTTACAGAGCTATGTGGATGAGTTAGAACGCGAGGCGCTGAAAGTCATGGATCAGATTCGATAGGGATATTCATCCCACGAATCTATCCCGTATTTATTCGGGAAGTATAGAATCTTTCTGTAGATCAGCAGGCCGAATACACGATATTCGGTTTGGCTTCCTATTATCTGTGGCTCATTACAGTCAGAGATAAGCGGAGTTGTTGTTTTGGTAATCATAGTTTGAAAGTTATTTGGTTGTTTTAAACGTTGCCATTACCGCGAGTTGCAGACTCTTGTAAGCGAGCTTGACAAGTAGCACTAACTTTTTCGTTGAATTTTCTGACCTCTTCGATTTGTTGCGTTTTCATGTTATTCTGTTTTATAATCTCTTTCCCAATTTGATAATAAATGTCTCGTAGTCGGGTGCGCCCCATTCCTTAAGACCTTGTCCGACCTCAATCCCTTTGCATTCCCAAAGCATGCGACGCTTGGTGTAACCGTAAGAAAAGCACACGGCATCAAAATCTTTTTCGACAAATTCGACGCACAGAGCCCCATCAAATTTGACGTTTTGGCATAGCCTTGAAATCCAATAGCGAGTGAACTCTCGGTACTCCTCGCGCTTATCGCCGCTTTCGATAGCATTGTACCATTCCTTTTTGAGCGGCAAATACAAGATTTTCATTTCTTTGCCATTTTAAAAGTTGTCATCACCGCGAAACAACTGCCCACGAAATTTGCGATTACTAACCATGCCGACCAGCCCGGATTGGTGTCTGCCCAACTGCACATCAACATCTGCGCGGAACACCACCACAGTCCGGTCATCTTGCACCTTACGGGCAGGGCGACGAACTCACGCCCCAGCAGTTGGATAGCCCAGTATTTCAGAAAGCGTTTCATAGGGGTTTGGTTATTCTGCCGCCGAGGTTAGGTTCTCGATGACATCACCCGCGGCCGTCATCGCTTCGTCGAGGTACTCGATCACCGTCTGGGCGCGGTCGCCTTTATCGCCGTCTTGGAAGGCTTCGGGCATGTTGTTGTAATACTCCTCCTCTTCGGTTCTGATCTCCTCGATCTCCGACTTAATACCCTCCGTCTTTTCGATAAGCTCCCGGAGGTGTTTTCTGCGTGTGTTGTTCATGGTATTATCGTTTATAAATTCGTGTCGGTTGAACTACTCCGCCGCGGTCGATTGCAACTTTGCGAATTTTCTTTGCGAGGTCGGTATTGGTCTGACCACTCAATGCCTCACTGACGGTTTTTCGGGCTATCCCGAACAGCCGCGCCAGTTTTGCGACCTCGCCATGCTCCACGAGTACTTTTGCCATAGATTCAATTATTTTCGTATATTTGTTGCCGGGGTTACATTTGAAACCATATGATTATTTTCATATAATCAAATCTTTTATAGGATTTTTTTCTTATGACGGCACAACGACTCGGTCAATTCATTAAAAATAAGGGCATAAGCTACTATGCCTTTGAAAATGCCATAGGAGCGTCTCGCGGCAGTATTTCTAAAGCCGTGAAAGAGAATAAGAGCATAGGCTCTTCGATATTAGAAAATATTCTTAATGAGTTTGCGGATCTTAATCCAATATGGCTCCTGACAGGCAAAGGAAAAATGCTCAAGAACGAAGATGAAGACTTGCATCTTTTATGTGAAGATGCCCCTGCATACAAGAGCACCGAAGGGATACCGCTAATCCCTATTGATGCGATGGCTGGAGTACTGACTGAGAACAGTACGGCTGTCATGGATTTTGAATGCGACCATTACATCGTTCCGATGTTCAAAGGAGCCGACTTTTTGATTCCTGTGAAAGGAGATTCCATGCAACCGAAATACTTTAGCGGCGACATTGTGGCCTGTAAGCGGCTTCCGTTCGATGCTTTCTTCCAATGGAACCGCACCTATGTCATCGACAGCGATCAAGGCGTACTTATCAAACGGGTGCGCCGGGGGAAGGACGATCAACACATCATGGTGGTCTCCGAAAATCCCGATTATGAACCTTTCGAGATTGAAAAATCACGCATTCATTCCCTTGCGCTTGTTATAGGTGTAGTAAGGGCCGAATAGGGGCTAAAACACATAAAAAACGGACGCGAAATTTATTTTGCGTCCGTTTTTTTCTTATCTCAATATTACAATAGCCATCCTATCAACGGTTTAGATGCTATTATTGAGTGGGTAAAACCCCTGTTTTTTGGGTATTATAGGGGGGCATATCGCTTAAAAATGCCCGTTTTTTGCTCGAAAAGTGGCATTATAGGGGGTTGAATCGGCAAAAAAACTCACCCCAATACTCACCCCAACACTCACTCCAACCCCAAAAGTGCCCGATTTTTCGACAAAACGAAATGTACAATTTTCGGGGAAAGGTCGAAAAATCGCCCGGTTTTCAAAGGCTGTTTAAGAAGCGATTAAACACCGGGCTGTTTTGCCCCTTTTTCGCCGATTTCGCGCCGTCAGATGGTTCTCGTTAGGAAATGGGCACA
>NZ_FR893459.1:0-15730 GCF_000435435.1 Alistipes sp. CAG:29
CGGCGTAGGAGTAGGTATTATTTTATGGCAATTCTGACAGGTATGAAGATAATTTATAACGACATCATCCCCTTCAAGGAATACAATCCCGATATCCGGGATAATGTTCGGCGAAGAAACTATATCATGTAGCGGATGCCGCATGGGGGCCGGCGTAAAAAGCCCCCGCCTCCACCCGTGTCTCTCTTACCTTCCACGGGTGACAAAGGTGCCACAACACCACGGCAGGGGCAAATATGCCTCTCACGGTGTTGTGGCACCAGTTGTTTGTAAGAGAGATCACAAAGCTATAAAAAACATCGGATATGTGCAAATCGGAAATTTTCAACCGGGTATTGGATGTCGTGTCGCAACAGACCGAGGTTTCCCGTGAACAGATTTTATCTCGAAGTAAAAGCATGGAGGTCGTGGATGCACGATGTATTTTGTTTCGACTTTTACAAGAACAAGGGTTATATCCGGGGCAGATTGCAACACAGGCGAGGAAGACCCCGGCAGCTATACGCTATCTTTTGTCGCATTTCGAAGATCGGGTAAAATCGAACAAAATGGTGAAAATATATTTGCAAAATATCAGAAAATGCATCGGAAACAGCTGATTGGCATTCAGTCGGTAAGTAGTGATATTTGTGGTGTAGTTCAAATGCTACCTCAATCGCCGAAGAGGTAAGAGGCGGATTATTCACAACAAGTTATGGATTCCAACTTAACGACTGCCGATTTTTTGGCGTTGGAAAATCGAGGATTCGGCCGTGGTTACGACGACTACGGCTGTCGTCGCCACGGTGCCGCTACGACGGGTATCGGTCTCGCGGCCGGCCTGGGCGGAGGCGCCCTGCTGCTGGCCCTTGCCGGACTTTGGGGCGTAAACCAGGCGTCGAAGGCTCGCCAGAAAGCCGCTGAAGCTGCGGCCGCCGGCAACAAGAGTGCCATCGACATCCTCACGTCGCAGACGCTTGTCGAGCGTCAGTCGCGCGAAACGTGGCAGAACAACCATGCGCCTACGATCAGTCAGTACGTCGATGTACGGGCAGGTGCCGGGGCAGGTGCCGGGGCCAATGCCCTTGCGACTGCCGAGGCGTTGTCGATCATCGCCAACAGTGGACGCAACGGGCAGGTATGCCCGCAGCCTGTGGCACTGTATCAGCCGGCGATGCCGTGCTCGTGCAACACGTGCGGTAATTAAACCGCGCCGGGGAGGCGGAAACCGTACGATCTCTGCTTCCCTTCTTTTTATCGACTTTTAAAATAGTATCTATATGTTTGGCAAGCCGCAGATCGACCTTACACAGATACGGGCAACATCGAAATTATCATTGAAGATGTCATGTCTGGCAGCATGCGGGAACGATGTGGATAAGGCGGAGAAATTATATCGGTTCATCGCCGAGGATCTTTCGAACCTCCCTGATATCGATCCCGCAAAAGCTTCCGTAGTGGAGCAGATAAAAACAGGTGCAAACGATTTGTTCGGATGGATCGGCGAGCATAAAGGCGATATCATCGAAGGGTGGAATTTCCTCCAAATGATCCGCGGCGGCGCGCCGCTTCCATTGGCTTCGGCTCCCCCGATTGATATTCCGCCAATTCCGGATAATCAGTAACAACCGCTATGAAACCCTATAAAATCGAATTCTACATATATGCCGAATCCGAGGAAGAGGCCCGGGAGGTAGAACGTGCTGCACACGCTTTTGTATCCTCCAACTATCAGCAGGGGATAATCGTATCTGCTCGGAAGCTGATCGATGCCCTCAGTAGATTCAAAGACAACTTTTTCGTTAAAACATTTTTACGATGAACGAACTATATAAGCTTATTCTGAACGTGCAGGAGATTGTCAAAGCCAACAATATGTTCCTGCAATCCTTCGAACAGCGTATCGCTGCGATGGAACAAAAGATCGCTGCCATGGAGAAAAACATGGTGCTCGAAATACCCGACTCCGAGCCTTACACTCCCGGCGCGGAAGAAAATCAGATGTAGTAGGGGTGAACCAAAAAAAACATATTATGAGTTGTAACAAAATTCCCGCGGCAGTCATCACTCCCGTCCTTGCGGCCGGGGCTGTCGCATCGCCGTATTTCGTGGCGGTAAACATTTCGCAACGGCTGTGCACTCCGACCTGTGCCGGGAGCACCCCCGTGTTCGATCCGAAATTTTCATTGAAATCCGTGGCACAGGTAGGGGCGGATCAGTACATGGCGACGATTCACGTTGAGGGCATCATTGCCTACGTTCCGTGTAACGGAGGTTGCAATTGCACCAAGCAGCAACCGCTTTCGCAGGATTTCACGATTCCGATTCAGGCATCCTCCGCCCCGACGGTAACAATCGAGGCAGGCGCGGCGACGAATGCTGTGGCAGCGGCTCCGTGTCAAGTCTGCTCGCGGGCCTTCGTTTCGGAAACGCCGCTGGCGATCACTGTGGCAACATCAACCCCTGCGTGATGATTACCGGGATAGTCGTAGCAACAGTTTCTATGATCGTGATCGCTTTGGCGCATCATATGGGATTTATCGAGAAGGCATATGCTGTCTGCGGCGACATTGCCAAGTGTCCTATGTGTTGTTCGATGTGGGGAACACTCGTCGTGTTACTACTCTCCGGTCACGACTTCATGGAGGCTGTTGCGCTATCCTTCATCGTCGCATATTTATCCAACTGGTTCGGATTGCTGCTTGCGTGGCTTTCGATAAAATACGATGTAATATGGCAAAGAGCAAACCGGAGCCCCCGAAGCAGGGGCAGGAGCAAAACACCCCGGCCGGGACGAAAATCACCCGGCCGAGAATAACGAGAACGATTTACAAACCGATACCTCGCTTTAACAGCGGGTGTCACAACTGCTGAAACTATGGAAGAGATGCAAAGCAGATTCGATGAATTGGTGGCAAAGATCGCCGCATCGAAAGACCCGGACAAAATGAGAATGCTCATGTGTGCCGACGCGTGGGGATTCAAACAGATGGCAACCATGCAGCCCAAAATGGCCCAGAAATGGCTCGATAAGATCGAAGCCTCGGAGTGGCATAACTATCTTTCGCCCGAAGAGGCGGAGCAGGTGGTCTCGGGGCTTGTCAACCAGAGCGGAACGAAAGGCCCCAAATGGCCGATGCCGCAATTCGAGGCGGTCGTAACGTCCCTTGGTAGCCAGATGCAGGAAGCGCCGTATTACAATAAATACGCGCTGTGGGCGACAGCAAATATGATCTACTCCGATCATGCTAAATCGCTTTCAGAAGTTGTGTCTGAGGCTGACATGCCGAAGGTCGTCTATAAAATGGCGGTCGAAAAACTGAAAGACCCGGATAGGCCGCGGTTCGCCAGGCCTTATTTCGGGCTATAAGGCGATAGGATATCGTTTTACGGCGGTGCTTCTGGCATCGTCGTTTTTTTGAACCCGTTTTATTTCAGAATCGTTTTTGTGTCTGGCGTTTTTCGAAAGCGTTTTTGCCGGTGAAAATTTCCAGACCGTTTTTTCTGTCGGAATTTTGAAACCGTTTTTATCCGGCGTTTTTCCAAATTGTTTTTTCTATCGAAATTTTGAAATCGTTTTTCTCCGGCGTTTTTCGAAGATGTTTTTGCGGCAAAATTTCAAAACCGTTTTTTTCCTGACAGCTTTAGATTGTTCTGTTGGTTTAAATTATTCTAAGGGGAAATACCGACAGGATGATTGAAATTGTCCTATTGGTTTTATTTTGCCGTCTCAGTCGACTGCCGGGCGGATGCTGATGGCGGTATCGTGACATATAATATATAATATTGGGAATTTTAGATTTGCTATATTATGAATAAAGTTGTATCTTACAGACACCACTTATGGTGTTAACATAGTATATAGCCTGGACGCAGGCATTCGCCCCCGGTCTCCTGCGAAGGACAGCCGGGGTTTTCTTTGATTGGGCTACGAATGTTGAGGTAAACGGAATTCGGGTTGCTGTGAGTACGAAAAGCAGCTGCGCGGGCTGCGAATGCGCCTACGAATGTCCGCGGCTGCGAATCCCTGCGAATGTGGCCAGGGTGAAAAAACTTTGCGAATGTGACTGCGAATATCTTTGCGAATGTCCGAGGCTCTGCGGATGCTCGCAACTTTGCGAATGTCGCTGCAAACGTTCATGGCTGCGAATGTCGCAAATTTTGCAAATATTCGCGACAAAAGCGGCAGCGAACCCCGGGCATGAAAAAAGCGGGGAATTTCCCCGCCTTTCTGTCCTTTCCTTTGGGGTTATGCTTTCATTTGTGGCTTGGATCAATAACCCGCCCAGCGTTCAACGTCATTTTGTTGTACTCCTCAAACGGCATAATTACGACGCCTATGCCGTCGGCCTGGGCGGCGATCACTATTTCGGAATCGTTTACGACAGTATTAAAATATTTTTCTATGTCGTTTTGCAAGTTTTCTAGATTCGTTGTTATCATAGTTTTGCCGTATTTTTCATATATTTGCTAATTCCCGCCCCATTTCCCGCAGGGCGTCTAATATATCCGCTTCCCGTTGTTTGGATGGCTTTTTCGTGCCGTAAATGTATTTAGATAACAACGATTTATGTATACCTATCCGTCGCGCAATTTCTGATACATTCAACCACGGGAACCGATTGAACGCCCGCGCTATCGCGTTGTCTGGTTCCGGTTCCGCGGTTTCGTAAAAATTCGATATATGTATATCTTCATCAATTTCCGGCCATCGGATCGCGTCCCCATATTTATTTATAGTATATTTCGCGCGCTGTTCGTCGGTGGCTTCTTTGAGTGCTGGAAACGCTTCCAAGGGACGCGAATAGATTTTGCCCGTATCGGCCGCCATATATATACGGCCGCCTTCAAACTGTATTTTCGAAATTCGTTCCATGTTATTAATATTTATTTGTCAAAATATTCGTACCATTTAGCGATAATTTCCGCCTCATATAGTTCTATAATTTCCAACGCCCGGCGCATATCGTTTGCCTTTATTCCACGGTTGTATATTATTTTACGGGTTGATATTTCTACTTTTGCATCGTTCCCGCCGTGCTCTATATGTACATGTATCGGTAAATGCTCGTCCGAATAGAAATAGAATCGAAGCCCGAATATTTCTAAAATTGTAGGCATGTTTTTTCATTTATTTACAACAAATATAGGTCTAATATTTGAGACCCGCAAATAAAACGCCGATTTTATTACATTATTATCTATGTAACTATCAGCTGTCACACTTTGTAACACTTCGTGCTCCTGGAGCACGAAGTGTTATTTTTGTTTTTTTACTTTATAGTTTTTTCATTCAAATTAGACCACTTTAGACACCGATGCCTAAGGTGGTCTAATATTTTTTGATCTGTGTAAAAAATTTCGCAAAAAAATCCGAAAAATATTTGTTTGTTCGAAAAATATATCTATCTTTGTAGTGCTTAACAATGATAGAAGGTGCCACGGCACCGAATTAAGGTGCATTTTTTATGCACATATAGCCAGTATAGGCGGCGTTTCACCCCGTGCGTTTGTTGTAATGACGACGCAAGCACCTTCTAAAGTTGTTAAGCAGCGGGTAAGAGAGACGCCGCTTTTTTCTGTTTCTCGAAAAATGCTTAACAACTATGAAAAACCAATCGAACAACGCGGCTACTGCTGCGAACAACTCCAACAACTGGAAGAACGAAGTAAATGAAATCCGGGCACGTCTGGAAGCCGTTAAAACGCGGTCGTGCTGGGATCGAGGCGTGAAAGGTTTTGCGCTCAATCTGCTGAGAAGCTACATAGACATTTGCGAGTATTGCGATAACAACGGCCGACCAATTCCGGAACTCAATGAAGAAACATTATTAAACGGTGCGGACGACTGGAACGCCTATTGTTATGGCGGGGGCGCGCTGATCTACGACGGGGATATAGCAAAAAACCTCTGCACTCCCTCGGAGTTAAAACGCACCGACAACGGCAACAAAGCCCCCAACGATCGGGAGGGCTGGCAGGACGTGCAGGCCCGCGCGTATTTCCAGGCATATAGAATGTTAATGTCTTGTATTTGCTAACCCCCGAAAGCCATGAAAACAAGAAAAGAGGCCGCCCGTGAATTATGGGCAATATATTGCGCCTACGAGGTGCACCCCGTGAAACTTGCTACAATTTACCGCCGCATTTGGTTCGATGGGTCTAACTGGAGGCTGATAGGATACGCGCACGATTATACAGCATAATAACCCCGGAAATAATGAATCAGAATTATAAACTTACATTGTATGCCGTTCAGGTATACGGCGTGCGGCTCTCAGACTACCACGAGCCGCGACCCGTTGAAATACTATGCAACAGCGAAGAAGAACGAAATACAATTCGGGAAAGGGCAAAAAATGGTAACCTTTATGACGAATTTAATTGCTACTATATCAGTGAGAAGAGGCGCGCCGCTCGATAGATTGGGCATTATTCATACTTAATATAATATACTCGAACCATGAAAAGCACTAACAATACCATAAAGGCCGCCGCGCTGGTGGTGCTCACTGCCTTTTCCTGCTGGCTTCTGTTCCGCTTTACGTTACGTGTGGAAGCAGTGCACCAAACGAACACGGGCTATATTGTCGAGGTTTCCGCACTTGGGCGAATAGATATACACGAATGTAATTAGTATCTCTTACCTTCCACGGGTGGCGCCATATGCCACGGCGGCGGGCCGGCTTATGCCGGCCCGCTTTTGTGTGTTCTATTTGTCCGGTTCTTGGCTGGATGGTTGGTAACGCTTCGCGGTCGTACAGCTGGAAGCCCCTTCCCCTGGCACCAATGCGGACGGCGTGCAGCTGGTCGCATCGTGCGGCGGTAAGCACTGGCCCGGCAGTTGTCGCAGGCGGGCAAGTTGGCCGAATGCATTATAGGCCTATACGCTGCATGTATGCGGTGAGGCGGCAGTACCGCGCCGCACGCGCGAAGTGCGAACAGAAGGCACGAGTAGGGGCAACAACGGCGCATAGGCGAGAGGGGGTAGGGGGTGATATTTTATTATTTTACGCGCTGCAAACCTCGCCGGGCACGGCTTTACACACACGGAACTTTTTTCAAAAAAGCCAACTTTTAACGATTTTATGAATTTGCTATAAAATTTGATAGGGTGCTGGTGCGTTCCGGTTGAACAGGTCGGGGAGTTCATGAAAAATAATTATCTTTGGCAGGGCATTATTGTCGATAGCGCGTTTTTATAAATTTGTTTCTTGTTTGTTACTATTGGTAGCGCATTATTTGGTTTATTTGTTTGAATATTAATTGTTTAATGATTTCACAATAATTTTCGGATATGAAAGTATACACGAAAAAAGGCGATAAGGGAACGACCTCCCTTGTCGGCGGCGAACGGGTTTTCAAGACCGACGAACGGGTCGAGGCTTACGGCACGGTGGACGAATTGGCAGCATTTGCGGCTTTGCTCTGCGACAACATGCGTGCGGAAGCTGCGCTGTCGCCCTATGTCGACGACCTGAACCGTATCCTGTCACGCCTGATGACCGTCGAGGCATTGCTGGCGTGCGGGAAAACAGGATGCGGGAAGGTCGCGCCGCTGGCTCCCGAGGCCGTCAACTGGCTCGAAGGCCGTATCGACGCGATGCAGGACGCGCTCAAACCGATCGACAAATTCACGATCCCGGGCGGCAACGCCGTCGTTTCGATGTGCCACGTGTGCCGTACGGTCTGCCGGCGTGCCGAGCGTGCCGCGTTGCGTGCCGATGAAAAATACGGCACGGATGCCATCGTGCTGATGTGGCTGGACCGCCTTTCCGACTATTTCTATCTGCTCGGGCGCACGCTCACAGAGCATTACGGCGTCGAGGAGACCTTGTGGATTCCATAAAGCTTTGTATTCCAGTTTATTGATGCGTGCGCATGGATGTTTTGTAATTTTTTCTTTGTTTTTCTCGTTTTTTTTATACTTTTGCAAATCAGTGATAGCGGAATAGCGATTATTGCCTGATGTTAATCCGCTGATATTTGGGAACTTAAAAACTTGGAACTATGTACTGGACACTTGAATTGGCATCGAAGCTGGAAGATGCTCCCTGGCCCGCTACGAAAGATGAACTGATTGACTATGCCGTGCGTTCGGGTGCGCCTCTCGAAGTGCTCGAAAATCTGCAGGAAATAGAGGACGAGGGTGAGATTTACGAATCTATCGAAGATATTTGGCCCGACTACCCGTCGAAAGACGATTTCTTCTTCAACGAAGAGGAATATTAAACATGACGAGCGCTCGGACGAGCCGTTAAAAAGAGCAAGCAGCCCCGCATGAGGCTGCTTGCTCTTTTTTATAGTAAACCGATTGTAATCCGAGGGTGCTCAGCGGCTATTTTTCGGCCACGTAAAACAGGTCGAAACAATCGTCCGACACCGGGCAGATGCGGTAATCCTCCATCCGGATCGAGGACGTGAGGTCGGTATTTGCCTTCAGCAGCTTCCGGCGGTTGATCCGGTTCAGGATGTCGTAGGGTAGCTGGAGCAGGCGGCGGGGCAGGCGGTGCTGGAGATCCAGGATGTCGAAGCGCGTGATGCGTGCCACGCTGCGGCGGTTCTGTTCGTAGTAGGCCATGACTTTCCCGTTGCCTGCGACTCCGAGGGCTTCGACCGAGCGGAATTCATGCTCCAGCAGGTTTTGCAGCTGTTCCGCCGTATATTCCCGTACGTGCCATGGGTTGCGGGTGAGCGACATCGGTGCATTGGGGGTTGTCACGATGAACTTGCCGCCCGGTTTAAGTACCCGTTTCACTTCGCGCACCAATTCGACGTCCTGCTTTATATGCTCGATCACCTGGAACGAGATCACGAAATCGAAACTGTTGGCCGCGAATGCCAGCGGCGGCACTACGGCCTGGTGGAATTCGACATGCGGATGCCGCGTAAGCTCCGCTGCCGGGGCGAATTTGTCCACCGTGATGAAACTCCGTGCATGGGGTGCCACCACCTCGATACCGTAACCCGCCCCCGTGCCGATCTCCAATACGTCGCCGCCGATGCGCTGCGCCGCGGCATGGTAAGCCAGCAGCGACCGCTGGAAGACGAAATTGTCGGACATCTCGCGCGAAACCCGTTCCGCCGTGTTCATTTTACCCATTATTGCCGTTTGACTTTTATCCCGTCTTCGCCCACTTCGACCGCGCCGCGTTTCATCAGCACGCCCAGCGAGCGTTTGAAGACCTTTTTGCTCATCTCCGTAAGGCGTTTCACCTCCTCCGGGGAACTGTCGTCGTTCAACGGCAAGTGCCCGCCGTTGCCGATCACCAGTTGCAGCAAAACCTCTGCCGAATCCTTGACCTGCGCATATCCTTCCTGTTGGAGGCTCACGTCGATACGGTTGTCCTCGGTGATTTTGCGGACGTATCCCTTCATGCGGTCGCCGATGGCTACGGGGCGGAATACCTGGTTGCGGTATAGCATGCCCCAATGGCGGTTGTTGACGATCACGCGGTAACCGATCGGGCTTTCCGAGGCGACCAGCAGGTCTACCTCCTGGCGCGGTTCCACCGTGATCAGGTCGTTGTTGATGAAGCCCTTGAGCTTGGTGGTCGCCACGCAGCGCCCCGTGATGCTGTCTTCATAGAGGTATACGATGTAGCTCCGTCCCGCGAGGATGCCGCCCTGCTGGTTGCGGTTGGGCAGGAAGAGGTCTTTGCCATGCAATCCCCAGTCGAGGAATGCCCCGTGCACGGTCTTGTCCACCACGCGCAGGTAACCCGCCTCTCCGGCGCGGAGCAGCGGCGTTTCGGTAGTCGCAACGAGGCGGTCTTCCGAGTCGTGGTAAACGAAAACCTCCTTTTCGTCGCCGGGTTTGTCTGTGAGGGATATATAACGGTTGGGCAGCAGAACCTCGTTCTGTTCCTCGTCCGTAAGGTATAATCCGTAGTCCGAAACACGGCTTACGGTAAGTTTCTGGGTGCGTCCTGCTCTGAGCATATCGTTATTGCGGAATTGACCGCCTGCAAAAGTACGTTTATTTTCGCGGGATTGCAACTTTCCCGGCCAAGTTCCGCGGTGCGGGAGCGGCCGCATCCCTTTTCGGGAGTCAGTGGGATCGGGCAGCACCGATCCGTACTCCCCGTTCGTGCCGACTTTTGGGCGTTTGCGGAAAAAAGCGTAACTTTCGAAAACGAACCTTAACCTTCCTGCTATGAAAATCCGTGGATTTTTCGCGCTCCTGTTGACCGGCCTGCTCGCCGCCGTTGCGGCCTTTGCCGGGCAGCCCGTCGCCGAGCTGTACGACAAGGCCGAGTACCGCATCGCAATGCGTGACAGCGTAGCCCTCTACACGGCGGTCTATACGCCCAAGGCGCCCGGCGAAGCCCCCGTCATCATTTTTCGTACGCCTTACGGCTGCGGGCCCTATGGTGCCGGACGCTTCCCGCAGGGGTTTGAGAAAGGCTATCTGCGCAGCTACGTCGACCGCGGCTATATCATCGTCATGCAGGATGTCCGGGGGCGCTATATGAGCGAGGGCGACTTCGAGCATGTCCGGCCCGCCGGCAGCGGTGAGACCGACGAGACGACCGACAGCTACGACACGGTCGACTGGCTGGTCAGGCACATCCCGCACAACAACGGCCGGGTGGGATTCGCCGGGTGTTCCTATCCGGGGTTCTACGCCATGATGGGCGGCCTTTGCGGCCATCCCGCCGTGAAGGCCGTCTCTCCGCAGGCTCCCGTCACCGATTGGTTCATGGGCGACGACGTGCATCACAACGGGGTGCTGATGCTCACCGACTCCTACCGCTTCCTGAGCAGCATGAATACCCCTCCCGGACGTGTTCCGGCCGCGAAAATGCCCTCCATGTCCCGGCAGACCCAGCCCGACGAGCGGACGTTCTTCCTGGAGCATACGGCGCTTGCGGAACTTACCGGGCTGCTGAAACCCAACCCCTTCTGGGAAGAGATGTCCGCGCATCCCGATTACGACGCCTGGTGGCAGGAACGCGACCTGCGCCGTGCCTGTTACAACGTCCAGCCCGCGGTGCTCATCGTCGGCGGGACGTTCGATGCCGAGGACTGCTTCGGGGCGTGGAACCTCTACCGGGCCCTGAACAGGCAGAGCCCTTCGACGCCGTGCCATCTGGTCGTGGGCCCGTGGGCGCATGGGGCGTGGCGTAACGGCGGCCGGACGCTCGGGGCGTTCGATTTCGGCAGCGATGCCTCGTGGGAATATTATATGGAGCATTTCGAGGTGCCGTTCTTCGACCACTACCTCCGCGACGGCAATACGGACGAAGCGGCTCCGTTGCCGGCCGCCGCGGTCTTTTCCTCGGGGGACAACCGCTGGCATACTTTCGGCCGCTTTCTGTCGCGCGGGGCCCGGAAACTGACGTTGTACCTCGCCGGCGGCGGCATCCTCGATACCCGGCGCCCGACGGCCAAAACATCCGCAAGTACCTATGTCTCCGATCCTTCCGATCCCGTGCCGTACTGCGAGGTTTCCGGTCTGCGCCGTCCCAAAGAGTATATGGTCGCCGACCAGCGTTTCCTGTCCGGCCGTTCCGACGTGCTGACGTTCGTTTCGGAGCCTCTCGAAGAGGATATGACCCTCGTCGGCCCGGTCGATGCCGACTTGGAGGTGACGCTTTCGACGACCGATGCCGATTTCGTGGTCAAGCTGATCGACCTTTTCCCCGAGGACGATCCGCTGCCGGGCTACCGGATGCTCGTGCGGGGCGACATCATGCGCGGCCGCTACCGCCGCAGTTTCTCGCGTCCCGAGGCGTTTACGCCCGGTGTTCCGGCGCGGGTGCCTTTCCGGATGACGGACATCGCCCATACGTTCCGCGCCGGACACCGCATCATGGTGCAGGTACAAAGCACCTGGTTCCCGCTTGCCGAACGCAATCCCCAGCAGTTCGTCGACGTCTGGAACTGCTGGGCTTCGGATTTCGTGCCCTGCCGGATTTCGCTGCTGCACCAGCGCGGCAATGCCTCGTCGGTCACGGTGTGGCGGTTGGGGGCGCATTGAGGCGTACAGGTCGGCGTCGGCCGCCCGTGCCTGTCTCCGTCCGGTCGTTTTGCCTGTCCGCTATTGTCCTGTTGACAACCCGCGTCCGGTCGTCAGTGTAAGTCCGTTTGCCCGGTTGCGTCCGGTCGTTTGGATAGGTTGTCTGGGCAGATTGTTTGGATAGGTTGTCTGGACAGGTCGTCCTCAAGGCCGTCCGCTTCGGCCGGTTGCCCCCGGCTGCCTGCGCCCTGTTTCCCGCATTGCTTTTCATCGCCGAACCGTATGCACTGCCGCAAGGGTGCCGCCCTGTGTGTCCGTTTTGTATGCCCGGTTCCTTTTGTTGCCGCCCTGCCTTACAAACCTCCATGTTTTTTATTCCCGCAGGTGCGATCTGTAAGAAAATTTTATATATTTGTTTACAAAACGGAGTTTTTCTATGAAAATACGTGTTGCTGTCTGCCAGGTCGACATGGAATGGGAACATACCGCCCGGAACCTGGAACGTCTGGAGCCTATCGTCGCGGCGGCCGATGCTGATATTGCCGTGCTGCCCGAAATGTTCGCCACGGGGTTCAAACTGCGCCCCGCCCGTGTCGCCGAGCCTGCCGACGGGCTTGTCGCCACGACCATGCGGCGCTGGGCGGCACAATACGGCAAAGCTGTCGTGGGCAGCGTCGTCATCGCCGAAAACGGGGAGTTCCGCAACCGGATGTTTTTCGTGAAGCCTTCGGGCGGGGTTGCCTGGTACGACAAGCGGCACCTGTTTCGTCCCGGCGGCGAAGCGCGCGACTATACTCCGGGAAACCGCCGCGTGGTGGTGGAATATATGGGGTTCCGGTTCCTGCTGCTGATCTGCTACGACCTGCGCTTCCCGGTGTGGAGCCGCAACCGGGGCGATTACGATGCCATTCTGTGCAGCGCCTCGTGGGCGGACGACCGCCGCGAGGTGTGGCGTACGCTGCTGCGGGCGCGGGCCATCGAAAACCAGTGCTACCTGGCGGGCGTAAACCGCGTGGGCACGGATCCCGATGCCTCCTATGCGGGCGATTCGGCGCTCGTCGACTTCCGTGGCGCCACGCTGGCCGATGCCGGTGAGCGGGAGCAGACCCTCGTCGCCGAATTCGACTCCGAGGCGCAGGCGGCTTTCAGGGAGGAGTTCCCGGCGTGGATGGATGCCGACGGCTTCGAACTGGAATTCTGATTTCCGAAAAATTTGGTATTGCCCCCGGTATGCGCTATCTTTGTACGATATTCGCGCCGGAGAGCCCGCACACTAAACGGGGCTTCCGGTACGTTTGACTACGATGATGAAAGAAGACACGATCAAAATACTGGGAGCCCGGGTTCACAACCTGAAAAACGTCGATCTGGAGATCCCGCGCCGTAAACTGGTAGTCATAACCGGCCTTTCCGGTTCGGGTAAGTCGTCCCTGGCGTTCGACACGATCTATGCCGAGGGACAGCGCCGCTACATGGAGACGCTTTCTACCTATGCCCGCCAGTTCGTGGGGACGATGGAGCGTCCCGATGTCGACAAGATTACGGGCCTGAGCCCCGTGGTCGCCATCGAGCAGAAGACCACCAACAAAAATCCCCGTTCCACGGTGGGTACCGTGACCGAGATCAACGATTTCCTGCGTCTGCTGTACGCGCGCGCGTCGCGCGCCTATTCACCCGTCACGGGCGAGGAGATGGTGCATTATACCGACGAGCAGATCGCCGGGCTCATCATGACGGGCTTCACGGGGCGCAAGATCGCCCTGATGGCTCCCATCGTCAAAGGCCGCAAGGGGCATTACCGCGAACTGTTCGAGTCGCTGGCCAAAAAGGGGTATATCTATGCCCGTATCGACGGCGAGATCCGCGAGATTTCGGCCGGTATGCGCCTCGACCGGTACAAGATACACACCATCGACCTGGTGGTCGACCGCCTGGTCGTCGGCGAGGAGGCCCGCGACCGGGTGATGACCTCGCTCAGGGAGTCTCTGCGCCAGGGCAAGGGTACGATGGCCGTCTACGACTACGGTACCGAACAGCAGCGCTTCTACTCCCGCCACCTGATGTGCCCCTCGACGGGCATCGCGTTCGAAGACCCCGCGCCGCATACCTTCTCGTTCAACTCGCCCCAGGGCGCCTGCCCGCATTGCAACGGGCTGGGCGAGGAAGCCGTCTTCGACGTCGGGAAGATCATTCCCGACATGGGGCTTTCGCTGCGCGAGGGCGCCGTCGAACCGCTGGGCAAATACCGCAACAACATGCTTTTCGCCATTCTCGAAATGCTGGGGCGGCGTTACGATTTCACGCTCGACGACCCCGTCGGGTCGCTGCCCGAGCCGGGGCTGAATGCGGTGTTGTACGGCGATTCCGAGCCGTTGACCATCAACCTCTCGGAGTTCAGTTCTTCGGGCGGCAACCACCTCGTCTCGTGGGAGGGCGTTGCCGAATATATAGGCCGTACCGAAGACGAGGACTCCAAACGCGGCCAGAAATGGCGCGAGCAGTTCCTCGTCTACCGCAAATGTTCGGTCTGCGGCGGTTCGCGCCTCAAGAAGGAGGCGCTCCAGTTCCGCATCGGCGGCAAGAGCATCGCCGACGTGTCGGCCATGTCGATCTCCGAATTTTCGGAATGGGTGGCGCACATCGAGGATTATATGGACGACAAGGAGTGGAAGATCGCACAGGAGGTCGTCAAGGAGATCCGCGAGCGCCTGCGCTTCCTGATGGACGTGGGGTTGGGCTACCTGTCGCTGTCGCGTTCGTCGCGTTCGCTCTCGGGCGGCGAGAGCCAGCGTATCCGCCTCGCCACGCAGATCGGCTCGAAGCTGGTCAACGTGCTTTATATCCTCGACGAGCCCTCGATCGGCCTGCACCAGCGCGACAACCGGCGCCTGATCCGCAGCCTGGAGGAGTTGCGCGATGCCGGCAACTCGGTGATCGTCGTCGAACACGACGAGGACATGATGCGTGCCGCCGACTTCATCGTCGACGTCGGCCCCCGTGCGGGGCGCAAGGGCGGGCATATCATGGCCGCGGGTACGATCGACGACATCCTGCGTTCCGATTCCATCACGGCCGACTACCTCACCGGACGCCGCCGTATCGGGATTCCCGAAACGCTCCGCAAAGGCACGGGGCAGTGCATCGTGATCCGCGGGGCGCGGGGCAACAACCTCAAGAACGTCACGGCCGAATTCCCGCTCGGCAAATTCATCTGTGTGACGGGCGTCAGCGGTTCCGGCAAGTCGACGCTCGTCAACGAGACGCTGCGCCCGATCCTTTCGAAGGAGCTCTACCGCTCCTTCGGGCAGCCGCTCGAATACGACAGCGTCGAAGGCATCGGACATATCGACAAACTGATCGTCGTCGACCAGTCGCCCATCGGCCGTACGCCGCGCAGCAACCCGGCGACCTATTCGAACGTTTTTTCCGACATCCGCAAACTGTTCGAAATGACGCCCGATGCCCAGATCCGCGGCTTCAAGGCGGGGCGCTTCTCGTTCAACGTCAAGGGCGGCCGCTGCGAGGAGTGCCGCGGCGCGGGCGTCCAGACCATCGAGATGAATTTCCTGCCCGACGTCTACGTGCGTTGCAAGGCATGCGGGGGACACCGTTACAACCGCGAGACGCTCGAAGTGAAATACAAAGGCAAGAATATCGACGACGTGCTGAACATGACGGTCAACATGGCTGTGGAGTTCTTCGAGAATATCCCTGCCATCCACCAGAAACTCCGTGCCATCCAGGAGGTCGGCCTCGGCTACCTTACGCTCGGACAGCCCTGTACGACGC
>NZ_FR893459.1:15752-66233 GCF_000435435.1 Alistipes sp. CAG:29
GACGCTCTCGGGCGGCGAGAGCCAGCGTATCAAGCTCTCCTCCGAACTGTCCAAGCGCGATACGGGGCGTACGCTCTACATCCTCGACGAACCTACGACGGGGCTTCATTTCGAGGACATCCGCCTGCTGCTCGATGTGCTCAACAAACTCGTCGACCGCGGCAATACGGTGATCGTCATCGAACACAACCTCGACGTGATCAAGGTCGCCGACCACATCATCGACATCGGCCCCGAAGGCGGGGCGGCCGGCGGCGAGATCGTCGCGGCGGGCACTCCGCACGAAATAGCCTGCGCCCCACGCAGCTATACGGGCGAATTTCTGAAAAAACTGGGTCTTTAGTCACGACTTTAGGCAGTTAGGCACCGTATTTGCATTTTTCATGGCCGTATAAACCTTTTATGTGCTATGAAAAAAACAGTCATTATCGTCGTGAGCGTGCTGCTGTGCGCAGTCTGCGCCACCGTGATCGGACAGAAAAAGATTCTGTCGCCCAAGGAAGAACGCCGCGAGGTGCGTGAAAAGAGACGTGCGGAACGTATCGCAGATTTTGAGAAAACGATGGATTCGGTCATCCTTTCGCGTAACTTCCAGTTCAACCCCCAGACCATGCAGCGGCAGCCGGCCGGCCCCATGCGCCAGATCATCAACCCGGCCTTCAACGTGGGTGTCTGGGACGGCACGGTAGACATCTGCCTGCCTTATGTCAAGGGCTATGTGCCGCCTTATTACACGACCATCATCAACTACACCGTGCCCAACGTGCAGGGCTATACCACCGAGCAGACCCACGAAGGCTGGATGGTAACCTTCTCCACCTCGCTTTTCTCGGCGTCGACCTATACCTTCACCTTCGAGATTTTTTCCCGTACGGGCGGTGCCAACCTGACCATCACCAACCCATGGTATAACCCCGTGGAGTATTCGGGCACCATTTCACAGCTCTATTGACCATGAGTTCCGGGATGTATCGCCGGACGGGATGCGGCGCCCCCTTCCCGTCCTTCCCGTCGCGGCGGGATGCCGCTGCAACGATAATCCTTCCCGGATTGCGAGCCCCCGCCCCGGCGGGGGCTTTTGCTCCTGCGCGGCGGGTGGTAGTCCGGATTTTGTGCCTTTGCGCCCTTGTTTTCGGGGTCTCGGGTGCTGTGGCGCAGTCCGCGCAGACCGTCCCGCAGTTCACGCTGGGCACTTCCGCCGTCGACAGCGTGCCCCAGACGACTGTGGTTCCTGTCCAGCAGCCCCCTGTGCAGGTCGTCGAGCATACGACCGTCTACGAGGAGTCCATGCGCAGCATGACACGGCCCGAACGCCGTGCTTACCGGGCGAAGCTCTATGCGCAGAAGATCGACTCGCTGGTACAGTCGCGCGACTACATGTTTTTCCCGAACAGTATGCAGGAGGTACCGGGCGGCATGATCCGTAGCATCTATACCGATTATTACTTTTTCGGCATGTTCATCGACCACGTCGGGGTGCACCTGCCGACCGAGCGCGGCATCACGCAGTATCTTTACGTGCTCAATTTCGACTCGCCGTCCCTGTCCGGTTACCGGGCCGAGCGCCTGGCGTGGGGCTGGCGCATCTCCTTCGGTTTTGCCGACGGCGATACGCCCTACCATGCCGGCTTCGAGGTTTCGACCGCCACCGGCGAGACGGTGCTGACGCTGACGGCTCCCGACCTTGTCATGCGCTATGTCGGGTGGCTCTGGGACAAACGGATCGGCGATCCCAAGTTCCGGCGACTGGACTGAGCGGCGGCTTTCACTGATGTCGGGCAGCCCGCGAACCGGGAAGCCCTTATCCGACGGTTTCCTCGCCCGGTTTGGCCTGCATTTTGTATATCAGTGCCACGGCGGAGACGGAAACCCCCTCTTCGCGCCCCTCGAAACCGAGATGCTCTGTGGTCGTAGCTTTGACCGATACCCGGTCATCGCCTACGCCCATTGCACCGGCCATCGCGGTGCGCATGGCGTCGATATGCGGCCGCAATTTGGGCCGTTGCATCCGGATCGTACAATCGACATTCCCGATCTCATATCCTTTTTCGCGCAGCAGCGCCGCAACCCTTCGGAGCAGTATTTTCGAGTCGATGCCCTTGAAGTCATCCGACGTGTCGGGGAAGTGCATCCCGATGTCGCCCAGCGCTGCGGCGCCCAGCAGTGCGTCGCATACGGCGTGTATCGCCACGTCGCCGTCCGAATGCGCCACGAATCCTTTCGTGTGCGGAATTTCGATCCCGCCCAGCACCAGGGGCAGCCCGTCGGCCAGCGCGTGTACGTCGTATCCGTGTCCTATCCTGAAATCCGTCATAGAGTTCCGTATTTTCCCGTAAAGATAGTGGAAGCGGGGGGCAAAAGCAAATTTTCGGCCGTCGCAGCCAGCCGGAAATGCAAAAAACCGGACGCGGGATACCGTGAATTACGCTGTTTTTCGTATATTTGTATTTGAAAATCTTCGGCCGGAAGAATTCTTGTAGATACCCCATCCTCGGAGCGTCTTTCTGCCGTTGTAAATATTGTCATGGAATGGGCGGAAATCGAGGGACGTACGCCCGGCGTTACGGCCGGCGGCAACCCGGCGATGTGCCTGTAAATTATATTAGGAGATTATGTCTGAAATAGTAAACCTTGAACCCCGGATCGTGTGGGAGCAGTTCGATGCCATCACACGGGTTCCGCGCCCCTCGAAGAAGGAGGGCAAGATCATCGAATTCCTGGTCGATTTCGCCCGGAAGCACAACATCGAGTATAAGAAGGATGCCATCGGCAACGTGGTGATGCGCAAACCCGCCACGCCGGGCTTCGAGGATCGCCCGGCGGTTATCCTCCAGTCCCACATGGACATGGTCTGCGAGAAGAACTCCGACGTGGAGTTCGATTTCGACAACGACCCGATCCGCACGCACATTGACGGCGGGTGGGTCAGGGCCGAAGGTACGACGCTGGGTGCCGACTGCGGCATCGGCATGGCTGCCGCACTGGCCGTCATGATCGACCCCGCGGTGCAGCACGGGCCCGTCGAGGCGCTCTTTACGGTCGACGAGGAGACCGGCCTTACGGGGGCTTTCGAACTGGGCGAGGAGATGCTCACGGGCAAATACCTCATCAACCTCGACTCGGAGGACGAGGGCGAGATCTTCATCGGCTGTGCCGGCGGCATCGACACCATCGCCACGTTCCGGTATGCGATGGAGGAGGCGCCGAAGAACTACTCCTTCTTCCGCGTCGACGTCTCCGACCTGCAGGGCGGGCACTCGGGCGACGACATCGACAAGGGACGCGTCAATTCCAACAAGACCGTCGCACGCCTCTTGTGGGACGGCATGCAGTCGTTCGAACTGAAGCTGAGCTATTTCAACGGCGGCAACCTGCGCAATGCGATCCCGCGCGAGGCGTACGCCATCTTCGGCGTCCCGACACGGTTCAAGTCCGAGTTCGTCAAACGCTACGACCTCTTTGCCGCCGACCTGAAAGCCGAATTCCGTTTCCGCGAGCCCAATTTCAAGATTACGCTCAACGAGATGCCCGAGGTCGACCAGGTGCTCGATGCCCGGACGCAGTTCGGGCTGGTCTACTCGCTGGTGGGCGTTCCCAACGGCGTGATCGCCATGTCGTTCGCCATGCCGGGGCTGGTCGAGACCTCGACCAACCTCGCTTCGGTGAAATTCGAGGGCGACGACCGCATTGTCGTCACCTCGTCGCAGCGGTCGTCGGTCGAGAGCGCCAAGACCTATGTCATGCAGATGGTCGAATCGGTATTCGCCCTGGCCGGTGCCGACGTCGCCCATTCCGACGGTTATCCGGGCTGGGCGCCCAACCCGCAGTCCGTACTGCTCGAAAAGACCGTCGGCGCCTACGAACGCCTGTTCGGTGCGGAGCCCAAGGTGCGTGCGATCCATGCCGGATTGGAATGCGGCCTGTTCCTCGAGAAATACCCCGAACTGGAGATGGTTTCCTTCGGCCCGACGTTGCGCGGCGTGCATTCGCCCGACGAGAGGCTCGAAATCGCCACGGTTCCCAAGTTCTGGGATTTGCTGCTCGAAGTGCTCAAGACCGTCTGACCCGCCTGCGAACGCGGCAAATCCCGCTACGGATGCACGGTTCACGATAACGGCCCCGTCTTTGCGGGGCCGTTGCCGTTGCGGGTGGTGACGCGGTTATTCTCCCGCTGGCCTTACCACTCCCGTGAACTTGACCACGGGATATGCCAGAAGTTCGTTCGAAACCTGTACATGGCATTTGTCCGTGTCCTTGTACAGCGTTATTATTACCTTCCTGTCCTGGGAATTCGCCGGCCCGGTCATTCTCATGCAGAACTGTATGTCTCCGTTCTTTTTCCGCTTTTCCAGCGTTATTTCCGCCGAGTCGTCCGTTATGGTCAGGTTGCCCAGCGGTGTTTTCGGGAAGAGGTCGGGGGTGAAACTGATAACGCCCCGTTTGCCTTCCATGGAAATGTAGTTGCCGGTGGATGACTTGACCGGGGATTTGTCCTCCGGGAGGTAAAATTCATTCGCCTCGATCACGAACCGCCCCTCTTCCAGTGCCTTCGACGCTTGTGCGTGGCGGATCTCCCCTCCGGCCGCTTCGCCTTGCCGTCCGGCTGCCGGTTTTTGCGCTGCACATCCTATTATAGAAAAGAGTCCGCAGGTCGCTGCCGCAAAAGCTATGAACAGGCTTTTCCGGAGTAAAAAAAGTTTTTTCATGGCGGTAAATTTAAAGGATTAATGAAAGGATTGTGAAGCATGTGTTTTATATTGTTCACAATGTAATTAAAAAATATGAATTAAACAATCATTTTATTCATATTTTTGCCGGGCTATGAAATCCATGCGGTCGATGATCCGGGCCCCATCCGCATGGATTGGGTAACCGATGACCGCTCCGGGTGTTCCCGCCAGGGCGCTGCACGGCAGGCTGCAAATAACAAAGGGACTGTCCGGCAAGTCCGATTTTACGATTTCACCCCCGCCGGAACAAACTCCGGCAGGGGTGATTTCTGTTTCTGGCTGCTTGTTCGGCAGCTCCTTTTCGTCGATATGGATGCCGCGCCCGGAAGCCGTATGCGTCGTCCCTTGCAGCAGGGGAAAGACGGCCGCGTAAATGCCGCGATGATTTCCGCGATGATTCCTGGAATGATTTCCGCGATGACTCCTGCGATGATGGCCCACGCGGTGATGCCGGCGCCCGGCGTATCGGGCAGGATCGCCGGCGGGGGATTACATCCCTCCTCCGCCCTGAGCGCCGCCGGTGCTTCCGCCGCCACCGCCCTGTGCGCCGCTGCTCATGTCGTCGTTGCGGATCGACTTGGCAGTGCGTTTCACCCCGACGTTCTGTTTGCCGAAGCGGTAGCTGACGCGGAAATAGAGGCTGCGGCACGCATACCTGTATTCGCTCCAGCCGCCGAAGGTCGGCGTGTCCGAGGTGTTCCTGTTCCTGCGGTATTTCTCGAAGGGGTTGTTGCACATGATGCTCAGGTCGAGCTTCTTCTTGAGGAACTGCTGTTTGATGCCCATGTAATAATAGTAGTAGCTTTCCGATTTGCCGCCGAGCCACGCATACCCCGTCGAATAATTCTCACCCAGCATAAGCCGCGCCTCCTTCCAGAGTGCGAAGTCGAGGTTGAGGTTCTGGCTGAACGTGAACTGGTCGGTGTGGATGTCCATGGCGTCGAAATCGTTCTGCGAATACCTGCCGTTGTAGCTCAGCGAGAGGTTGACCTTCTCCGACGGGCGGTACGAGAACGAACCGTTGAATCCGTAGCTGCGCGAACGGACGTCGTTGCTGTAGGTGGTGTTCGTGATGCCGTCCCCGTCCGAGAAGGAGTACGACGACATGTTGTTGTTCGACAGGAACGTGTTGAGTGCGAAGGTCATGCTCCATTTTGCGGCATAGTGGCCGTACTGGAGGTTGATCGTGTGGTATACGGCCGCTTCCAACCCCGGGTTGCCGTACGACAGCCGCGTGGGGTCGGTGTCGTCCTCGGCCGGCGAAAGCATGTAGATGCCCGGGCGCTGGAGCCGCTGCGTGTAGGAGAGCGAAATGTTGTGGCTCACCTTGGGGATGAATGTCAGGCTCAGGTAGGGCACCACGTTGAACTGGCGGTTCGAAAACGAGTAGGTGCCTTTGGCGGTCTCCTCCACGTCGGCGTCGTTCCATGTCCGTTCCATGCGCGCACCGAGGCGTCCCGACCATTTGGTGTAGGTGAATCCGTATCCGGCGTAGATGCCCAGCACGTGCTGGCGGTAATCCATGCCCGTGAATTTTATTTTTTCAATCGGGAATGTGCCGTATTCGTCGCTCTGCTTGTTGTCGGTGTCGGAGGTGCTGTTGCGGTAGATGTGTTTCAGCCCCGCCTCGATCTTGTGGTGCTCCGACAGCGGGTTGGCGTAGTCTACCTGCACGGTGTTGCCCGTCATGCGGTTGTCCGCATCCTGCAACGCCCTGTAATTGTATCCGTCGTTGTATATCCGGTCTGTATGGCCTTTGTCCGGGTCGATCTCGACTTCATCCGATATGGTCAGCGTGTGCCCCTCCTTGCCGAAGGTGTGTTCGTAATTGAGCGAGACGCTGCCGCCCATGTAGTTCCATTTCTGGATGCTGCGGCTGCCGTATTCCAGCAGCGGGTTCATCTCGGGGTCGAGGATCGCGTTCGTGCCCAGCGATTTGTAGCGGCTGCGGCCGAGCCACAGCCATCCGTTGAGCGTGATCAGGTTGAGCGTGTCGGGCTGGTAGCTCATGTCCAGTCCGACGTTGCCGTAACGCGAGCTGCCCTTGTTTTCGGAGTAACTGCGGTTGTAGCGGTTCTCCGAGTCGTAATTTTCCTGCCACGACTCCGATTCCGAGGGGGTACGGCCCCCGTCGTAGTAGCCTGCATAGCCCATGATGCTCGCCGCGAACTTCCCGGCCTGGATCGAGAGGCTGGCGTTGCCGTTGTAGGCCGGGTTCTCCAACACCGTGACGCTCGCGCCGACGCTGCCGTTGTATCCGTGGAACTGCTTCTTGCGTTGGGTGATGAGGTTGATGATGCCGCCCACGCCTTCGGCTTCGTACTTGGTCGAGGGGTTGGTGATGACCTCTATGCGGCTGATCTGCGAGGCGGGCATGCTCTGGATCACATCCTTGAAATTGTTGCTCATCGTTGCCGAATTGCGCCCGTTGAGCAATATCTTGTAATTGCTCTGTCCGTTGAGCAGGACGTTGCCGTCGCCGTCGAGCGAGAGCTGCGGAACCTTGCGGATGATTTCGTCGAGTGTGCTCGTCGAAGCCTGCGGGTCGTCCTCGACCGAGTAGGTGGTCTTCTCGGCGTCGGCCATTACGAGCGGTTTCTGGACTTCGATCACCACGTCGCCGACCTCGACACCCTGCGTGATGGCGATCTTGCCGAGCGCCTTGCCCGATGCGGGCACTTTCACGGCCTGTTTGTAGGGCGTGTAGCCTACCATCGTGATGCAGAGCTGGTAGTCGCCCGTTTCGGGGGCTTTGAGCGAGAAGCGGCCGTCCGAATTGGCGGCTACGGCGTTCACGACCGTGACCGAGTCGCGCTGGAGCGAGACGGTGGCATAGCCGACGGCTTTGCCGGAAGCCGAATCGGTGACCGTCCCGGTCAGGGTGTTGGGTTGTTGCGCGGCAGCCGGATGCAGACACAGCAGCATGGCTGCCGACAGCAGGAGAAAGAGGGCTTTTTGCATGTCAGGACGCTTTGAGATTGTTGAGAGTTCACAAATATGAGGTTTGTTTTCCGATTTTCCAAATTTGCGGACGGTGTTAGCCCCCCCCCGTGCTTATGTGCGCGTAATAGTTTGTATATCATATTATTATTTGATTCTGAAAAATCAAAAAATATTTTCTGCCGGCACAACTGCCATAAAGGACGAAATTCAGCGGTTTTTATTGTTGCTATTTAAAACATGTTTAAAATAGTTATATTTGTATTCTGAAAAGTCCCTGTGCATGCTCCGCAAATACGCTCTTACCGTGGTTTTCCTGTTCGTCGTGTGCGGAGCTGCGGCCCAGCTCCCCGACGACGAATACTATCCCTATGGCACGGGTTATGAGCAGCGTACGCCCATCGTGCTTACCGACTCCTCGCTTTTCTACCGGGCAATCCAGACCATGCCCGACCTCTACGGCAGCATTTCGGCCTTCAATCTGCCCTACATCGCGCTCGGCCGCCGCGGGCAGCATTACTCCTCGGAGGCGGCCTCCTTTTCCGGGTTGGGGATTTCGTCCCGCTATTTCGGTTCGCTGCGGCTGCTCGGGGCTCGGGAAGAGCGCCGTGCCGGGATCGCGGCATTGCCCGAGGCCATCGGCGGTGCTGGTGGCGTACGCACCTTCTGCTTCGCCGGAGCGCTCGCGGAACCTTCGTACCACGCCTCCGTCAGTTTCACCGACCGCAACTACCTGGCCGGGGCGAAACTCGCCTTTGCGCGGCCTGCGGGCCACGGCTGGGATGTCGCTGCCGCCGTCGAGGCCCGCACGGGGCGCGACATGCACGTCGAAGGCGTCTTCACGAATGCCCTGACGGCGGGATTCCGTGCCGCCAGGCATTTGGGCGAGGGCCATACGCTGGGATTCCTCCTCATTGTCCCGCCGTCGGTACGGGGCACACGCCTTTCTTCGGTCGAAGAGGCTTTCCGCCTTACGGGCGACAACCTCTACAATCCGGCCTGGGGTTTCCAGGACGGCAAAGTCCGCAATTCGCGCGTGCGGCGCGAGTTCGTGCCGCTGGCCGCCGCTACGTACTGCGTGCGGCTGTCGCCCGCGACCTGGCTCGACATGGCTGCCGGGGCCGAATACGGGGTGCGGAAATACAGCGCCCTGGGGTGGTACGACGCCCGTACGCCCATGCCCGACAATTACCGTTACCTGCCCGGCTATACGGGCGACCGGGAAACCGAACTGGCATGGCGGTCGAACGACGCGCGCTATACGCAGGTTTGCTGGGACGAGTTGATCGCCCGCAACCGCATGGCGGGCGGACATGCCGTCTATACGCTCGAAGACCGCGCCGAACGTATCCGCAACTTCGGTTTCGACGCCCTCTTTACGACCGCGCCGGACGAACGGCTGACGCTCCGCTACGGCTTTTCCTACCGCCATGCCCGCACGCGCAGCTACAAACAGATGCGCGACCTGCTGGGGGCGGATCATATCACCGACATCGACCAGTACCTCGTGGACGACGACACCTACGGCAACCTTCTGCAAAACGACCTGCGCCATCCCGGCCGCACCGTCCGCGAGGGCGATCGTTTCGGCTACGACTATGCGCTCTCGACGCGCGAGGCCACCGTCCGCCTGTCGGCCGAGTACCGTTCCGACCGCCTTCGTGCCGACGTAGCCCTCGCGCTGGGCGATGCTGTCGTGCTGCGCCGCGGGTATTACGAGAAAGAGCTCTTTCCCGGGACACAGTCCCTCGGGCGCTCGCGGCGGATGGGGTTTACGCCCTATACGGTCAAGGCACTGGTGGGGTGGGCTTTCTCGCCCCGCAGCTACCTCGAAGCATCGGCCGCAGCCGGGGCTGCGGTGCCCGATGCCGCCGACCTGTTCTACCAGCCGTTGTATAATAACCGTACGGTCGACGACCCCGCTGCCGGGCGTTTCTACGCCGCCGAGCTCAATTTCACCCGTACTGGCGAACGGCTTTCGCTCCGCATTATGGCCTTCGCCGTCGCCACGCTCGACGGCATCCAGTCCCGCCGTTATTACGACGACATGGCGGGTGTTTACAGCGACATGGCCGTTACGGGCATCGGACGCATGGCCTGCGGCGTGGAGGCCGCTGCCGACCTCCGCCTGGCATACCGCTGGAGCCTTTCGCTCGCCGGTTCGGGCGGGCGGTACAAATATATCCGCAACCCGCGCGTCACGGTCATCTCCGACGTCGACAATTCGGCCGTCGACACCCGTGCCGAAAGCCACATGGGCGGTTGTACGCTCGGTGCCGCACCCCAGCTTACGGCTTGCGCCGAACTCTCTTATTTCGGCCCCCGGGGATGGGGTTTCCGCGCCTCGGCGGGATATGCGGGGCTGCGTTACGTCGAGTCTGCGCCCCTGCACCGTACGGCGCGCATCGCGCGGCAGGGCGGCATTACACAGGAGGCGTTCGATGCCTTTACGCATCAGGAGCGTCTCGGAGATGCCTCCACGCTCGACGCCTCGCTTTTCAAATCCTTCTATTTCGGCCGTTCGCGGCTGACCGCTTCGCTCATGCTGCGCAACCTGCTGGGCGATGCCGATACGGTTTACAGCGGTTACGAGTCGCTGCGCGTCCGGCGTATCCGTTCGGGTGACGCCCTCTATTTCGCACCCCACGCCACGCGCTATACCTATGCCTATCCGCGTTCGTTCTACCTTACAGTCTCTTATAAATTTTGATCTGCAAGTGAAAAATCGCCGGATTTTTTTGCTGTTCCGGATAAAATCCGTAAATTAAAAGGCAAAAAAACCTAAAAACTTCAAGCCTTATGATTATCGGTATTCCCAAAGAGATCAAGAACAACGAGAATCGCGTTGCCCTTACCCCCGCAGGCGCCCAGGAGCTCGTCAAGCGGGGCCACACGGTTTATGTGCAGGCTACGGCCGGTGTGAACAGCGGTTTTGCCGACGAGGCCTATACGGCGGTAGGGGCGGAGATCCTTCCCACGATCGGGGATGTCTATGCCCGTGCCGAAATGATCGTCAAGGTCAAGGAGCCCATCGCCCCCGAGTACAAGCTGATCCGCAAAGACCAGCTGGTCTTCACGTTTTTCCATTTCGCCAGCAGCGAACCCCTTACCCATGCCATGGTCGACAGCGGGGCGGTGTGCTGTGCCTACGAAACTGTCGAGCGTGCCGACCGTTCGCTGCCGCTGCTGATCCCTATGTCCGAGGTCGCAGGCCGCATGTCCACGCAGGAAGGGCGTTATTTCCTCGAAAAACCCCGCGGCGGCAAAGGCAAGCTGCTGGGCGGCGTACCGGGGGTGAAGCCCGCCAGGGTCTTCGTCATCGGCGCCGGTGTGGTCGGTACGGCCGCGGCGCGTACGGCTGCCGGGACGGGGGCCGACGTGACGATCTGCGACATTTCGCTGCAACGCCTCACCTACCTGGCCGACGTGATGCCCAAGAACGTCAAGACCCTGATGTCTTCGGAATACAATATCCGCGAAGAGCTCAAACATGCCGACCTGGTGATCGGCTCGGTGCTGATCCCCGGCGCCAAGGCCCCGAAGCTCGTTACGCGCGACATGCTCCGGGAGATGGAGCCCGGCTCGGTGATGGTCGACGTGGCCATCGACCAGGGCGGCTGCTTCGAGACCTCGCGTCCCACGACGCACGAAGACCCCGTCTACTATGTCGACGGCATCCTGCACTACTGCGTGGCCAACATTCCCGGCGCCGTGCCTTATTCCTCGACGCTTGCGCTCACCAACGCTACGCTTCCCTACGTCGTCCAGCTCGCCGACAAGGGCTGGCGCCGTGCCTGCAAGGAAAACCGCGAACTGGAACTGGGGCTCAACATCGTGCAGGGCAAAGTGGTCTACCGGCCCGTCGCCGAGGCCTGGGGGCTTCCCTGCGAGCCGCTGGCGCTGTAACGCCGTCGCCGGCTTTCCTGCCCGCAGCGGGTTCTCTTGCGGAGATGCCGACTTGGCGTTTACGCCGAATAAAAAGCGGGTGGTCTGTATTCCACCCGCTTTTTTCGTATATTTGGACGATGATCCGGAAATTGCTGCTCATACTCCGCTTTTATTATTCGGCCATGTTCTTTTTTTGCATGGCCGTGAGTATCGGGTTGGCATGGGTGGTCTCGAACCACGGCCCGACAATCGTCCCGTGGTGCCTGTTGGGCAAGGCGGCGGTCTATCCGCTTTATCTCTATGTCTGGATCGTCCGGCGCTACGGCGACGAGTTTTTCTACTACCGCAACCTCGGCGTGCGGCGCCGCGAACTGCTGGGCGTGAGTTGCGGGGTGGACTTTATCCTGTGTTATGTGTTATTGAAACTGACGGCCGCCTTCCTTTATGAACCCCTCTGAGAAACATATCCTCGAGATCGACTCCGTGGAGTTGTCGTTCGGCGACCGGCGCATCCTTTCGGGAGTGTACCTCGCCGTTGAAACGGGCGGCGTTACGGCGGTGCTCGGCCGCAACGGGTGCGGCAAGAGCTGTCTGATGAAGATACTGTGCGGTTCGCTGCGGGCGGATTTCCGGTCGATGCGCATCGACGGGGTGTGGCATGACCGTTTTCGGGCCGACGAGGTGCGCTACCTCGCGCAGCAGGGATTTATCCCGGGCTGGCTGACCGTCGACCGGGCACTGCGCGACTTCGGGTTGCCGTGGGACGACCTGCTGGCATGGTTCCCGTTGTTCGGCAAACTGCGCGGTACGAAGATCCGTGCCCTGTCGGGCGGCGAGCGGCGTATTCTGGAATCCTACCTGATCCTGTGCAGTCCGACGCAATTCGTCATGCTCGACGAACCTTTTTCGCAGGTCGCTCCGCTGCACGTGTCGACGCTCAAGGCGCTGATCCGGCAGGAAAAATCCTCGAAAGGCATTCTCCTGACCGACCATATGCACCGCCATGTGACGGATATCACCGACCGCCTCTACGTGCTGGCCGACGGCCAGACCCACCTCACCCGCGGCGAAGAGGATTTGGTACGCTACGGATACCTCGCACGCCTGTAAATGTTTTTTCCGGGACGGGACTTATCCCGTGATCCATTTTTTGAACTCCGCAGCCCGGTTCTTGCTCAGGAATACGGGCTCGGGCGTCTCGGTATCCATCGAAACCAGCAGGCGGCTGTTCGACCATACGACGATGCTCGTGATGTGCTCCCTGGCGACGACGTATTGTTTGTTGACCCGGCAGAATGCCCGGGGATCCATGTCGTCGCAGATGCTCTCCAGCGTCCTGTTGTAGGCATAGTTGCTGCCATCGGCGAGGTATACCCTCGATGTCTCCTTGGTCGAATAGAAAAAGGCGATTTTCTCCGTCGGGATCGGCAGCAGTTTGTCCTTGTAGGCCACCAGAATGTTCCTGCGGGAATTCGTCCGCTGGCAGGAAATCATTTCATACAATTTCTCGATATCCGGGAGTACCTGCGGCCGGTTGAGCCGCCGGTATTTTTCCAGTGCGCGTTTCACCTCGTCGATGGCGAGCGGTTTGAGCAGATAGTCCACGGCGTTGACCCTGAAGGCATGGATGGCGTACTCGTCGTAGGCGGTCGTGAAGATCACGGGCGCCTCGACGGCCGTCCGCCTGAATATCTCGAAAGCCGAACCGTCGGACAGATGGATGTCCATGAAAATCAGATCCGGGACGGGGTTCTTTTCCAGCCATGCGACGCTTTGCATGACACTCTCCGTCGTGCCTGCTATCCGGATGTCCGGGGCAGATTCCGCGAGGATGCTCCTCAGGTCGTCGAGGGCCCCCATTTCGTCTTCTATGATCAGTACCCTCATCGCGTATGCTTTATGTTCATCTTGACCATCGGCAGGAAAACTCGGAATACCCCGTCACCCCCCCCCCCCGGTTTTCTCGATGCGTATTTCCTTACCCAGCAGCAGCCTGTACCTGTTGCTCAGGTTCGTCAACCCGATGCCGTTCGATTCGGGCGGCGTGAGCTTCGGATAGACCGGGTTGGCGATCACCAATTCGTTGTTGTCGTTGAACGAGATCGTGATCCGCATGTGGTGCTCGCTGTCGATGACGTTGTGTTTGACGATATTTTCGAACAGCGGCAGCAGCGAAAGGCTGGGCATGCGCATGTTCAGCGCCTGCTGCGGGATGTCGACCTCGCAGGTGTAGCTTTCGGCGAAGCGTACGTCCATCAGTTGCTTGTACGAATTTATGAAATTCAGTTCCTCGCCCAGGGTCGTCAGCGACGACTCCTTGAAGCGGATGATGTACCGGAATATGCCCGACAGGTTGCCGATGTATTCAAGGCTTTCCTGTTTCTTGTCGCCGCGTACGAGCGACGAGAGGTTGCTCAGTGCGTTGAAAAAGAAGTGGGGGCTTACCTGGTTGGCAATGGCGTTGTACTGGCTGCTGAGGTTCTCTATCCGGAGCATCTCGATCTCTTTTTCATGCCGGCGTTCCTTGTTGATCATCAGTACGATGCTGCCGATCAGCAGGCATATCGTATACGTGATGATCAGATACCCGACTTCGTCGTATCCCAGTGTGAGCCACGGTTTTTCGGACTGCAGCGAGATGACCAGCATGGCCGTGAGGATAACTCCCGCGATGACGAGCGTGCCCAGCAGGCAACGTACCGGGAATGGGAACCGCCTGTTCAGGAATATTTCCAGCAGCAGGATGGTCGCCAGCCACAGAACGCAGAACCAGACGACCGATACGGTCGCCCGTTTCGACCACCAGGTGACCGTTACCAGCGTATTCCAGTATTGGCTCAGTTGGATCAGGAAAGCCGTCATCGGGACGGCCCACCGTGAACGCACAGCCTGTTCGAGATAGCCCATGTGTTTTCGTGTGTGTGAAGAAGGGGTGACGTTGCAGGCAAAAATAGTAAAAAAATATCACATTGTGTCATTCCCGTTCATCGCCTTGTTTTTCCCGATTATCGGCTTTATTCGCCTTTTTGGCGTGGTATGAGAACTTTATGGACGATTCGTAGCGATATTTACAAAAACTGATTTGTTCGTTTTACGGCCTTTCCTGGCAATCTTTTTTCGGGCTGTATGGGCTTTGAATCAGTAGGTTAATGAACTTTTGCAGCAAATTTTTCTAAACATTTTCAGCTATGAAGAAAAAACTACTTTTCTCAGCTTTTTTTGTCCTCGGGGCCGCTTTTGCAGGTTGCTCGGATGACGAAAAACCCGTGGATCCCGTTGCTTTGGCGATCCCCGTCCTGGCGGAAGACGCCGTGACGCAGGTTTCGGTAGCCGTGACATGGGACGCCGTAGAGAACGCCGTGTCTTACGCCTGTACGCTCGACGGTGGCGCCGAGACGACCGTAACACAGCCTTCGGTGCGCTTCGACGGACTGGAGCCCGGTCGCAGCTATACTGTCAAGGTAAAGGCTGTCGCGGGGCAGGAGCAGTACCTGGATTCGGAATTCGCCCAAATCACCCTGACAACCCTGCCGGCCACGCAACTGGCGGCTCCTGTCCTCTCGGCGGGCGACGCCACGGAGAATTCCGCGACGGTCGTGTGGGAAGCCGTTCCCGATGCGGCATCCTATGTATATACGGTCGATGGCGGCGAGGAACTGACCGTTACGGGTCTGTCGGCAGTCGTGACCGGGCTGGAATCCGGTATGCCGGCTACCGTGCGTGTGAAAGCCGTTTCCGGACAGGTGCAGTTCCTCGATTCCGAATTCGCCGAGCTGACGGTCGCCGCCGCCATGGAACAGAATCCCTTTACGCTTTCGGCTGCCGAGACCGGGATGAACAGCATTTCCGTATCCGTATCTCCCAAAAGCAAGACGCGAACCTACTACTGTGGTTATGCCCTGAAGTCCGACTTCGACAAATACGCTTCGACGGAGGAATTTATCGGGTCGGTGCGCCGCAAACTCAGCGCTTCGGCCCTGATTGCGGGCGTTAGTTTCGAGGAGTACCTGGCCACACAACTCGTACAGGGTGACCATCCCTTCGAGTTCACCGGGCTGAAACCCGAAACCGACTATGTCGTCTACGCAGTAGGGTGGTACGCCCCGGGCGACCTGCTCACGACCGTCCTCGTATCGGCTCCTGCCACGACCCTTCCCGATGCGTCGGGCGAAGTGACGGTAACGTTCGAGAATGTCGCTTCCGACGGGTTCGATGTCGTCTGTACGCCCGATGCCGCCATCGAGAAATATTATGTCTATGTCCTGAAGACCTCTTCGTTGCCCATGCAAGTATTAATGGCCGGGGGACTGGAGGCGTTCAAGAAGGAGGTGATGCCCACCAAGGACGAGTATACCGGGACGCAGACCATCCGTAAGACCGGGCTGGCAGCCGGAACCTCCTATTCGGTCTGTGTGTTGGGCATCAGTAAGAGCGGCTCCGATTTCTGGATCGAGGCGACACAGAAGACCGAAAAGGCTGAATAAAAGATCACGTAAGAATTTCATAACCGATAAATACGAACAACAATGAAAAAGATCAGCAGAATTTTAATGTGTGCTTCCCTGTTGCTGGGTTTTGCCGCTTGCAGCGATTCCGATTCCGGTGACGACGGGGATAACAACGGGACGCAGCTCGCCGCACCCGTCCTCGCTCAGAGTTCGGTCGAGGAGACCGCTTTCTCCGTGACCTGGCAGGCCGTCGAGCATGCAAATGTATATGCTTATTCGCTCAATGGCGGCACTGAAGCGACCACGTCCGAAACTTCCGCCCGTTTCAGCGGCCTGAATCCGGGTACGGAATATACGGTCACCGTCAAGGCGCTCTCCACCGACCCGAAGTACACCGCATCCGATGCAGCCCAGATCAAGGTGACCACGCTCGCAGAGGATACTTCCGGAATGATCCAGTCGGCCGAGTTCGACGCCCTCGTCGGTGAGTGGGTCGGCAAGCAGAGCGTCAAATACGCTACGGGATTTGATCCTGCTACGGGCGGGTTTTTCTTCACGACCGAGGAGTGGACGTTCGATGTCGAAATCATGGCACAGGTCGGCTCGCGAAAATACCGCAAAGAAAACTATCTCGTCTGCCTTGGCCTCGGGGACTTCGAGAAAGAGGGCAGTGCCCGAACCTACGAACAGCTGATCGAAGAGGGCTTTTCCGTAGCCCGTGCGCTCGAAGGCTTCGGCCCCAAGTGGTTCCTCAAACTCCTGGAGGACGGTTCGATCGTTGTCGAAGCTACAACCAAGTTCAATGTCCTGAGCTGGTTCACTACCGATGAACTCGGCCCGGTTTACCTGCTCGGCGGTGCCGATGACAAGAGCTTCTCCGATTGCGAATGCGAGCTTCCCGTCACGGTCGCCGGCGACGAACTGCGTGTGGGGTCGACCGTGATCTCCGGAAAAACCTGGACGCCGTCGCTGTTCCAGTGGCATCCCAAGCAGGGAGCCTATGCACGTTACTACCTCGGTGTGTCCGACATCGTGCTGACGCGTAAGAAATAAGCCTCCACCCGGCTACTTCAAGGCCCGTGTCCCCGACACGGGCTTTTTTGATGCCCGGGCATTTCCAAATAAATCCGGCATCGCCCCGGCTTGCACTATCTTTAACCCTGTTTTAGACAGGCGGCGCCTCGGCAAATTGCAAGTAAACTTGCTTTTGCCCTCGGCTTGCACTATCTTTGCCGTTCCTATGGAAGAGAGAAATTACAACAAGGTGGAGCGTTTCGACGCCAAGGCCATCGAAGAGCTAAAGCACCACTACACCGAAATACTGCGGTTGCTGGGCGAGGATCCCGCACGCGAAGGGTTGCAGAAGACCCCCGAACGGGTGGCCAAGGCAATGTCGTTCCTGACGAAAGGCTATGACGAAAACCCGTTGGAGATCATCCGCTCGGCGACGTTCCGCGAAGAGTACAAGCAGATGGTGCTGGTGAAGGACATCGAACTTTATTCGCTCTGCGAGCATCATATGCTACCGTTCTACGGCAAGGCGCATGTCGCCTACATCCCCAACGGCCATATCACGGGGCTTTCCAAAATAGCCCGTGTGGTGGAGTGCTTCGCCCGCCGCCTGCAGGTACAGGAGAGGCTGACGGTGCAGATCCGCGACTGCATCCAGGAGGCGCTGAACCCCATGGGCGTGGCCGTCGTGATCGAAGCGAGCCACATGTGCATGCAGATGCGCGGCATCGAAAAGCAACAGTCGGCGACGACGACCTCGGCCTTCACCGGGATTTTCCTCTCCGACCACCGCACGCGCGAAGAGTTCATGACCCTGATCTCGCACCGGTACCGGTAGACCCGCCGCACGATAAAACGGAACGTCCCGCAGCGCACGGCTTGCGGGACGTTCCGTTTCCGGGGGCGACCCGGTTATGATTTGCCCTTACCCTTGAACTCCACCAGAGCGGCATTCAGCGCCCGGTGGAGCGAATACTGCGAGAGTGGTTTGACGAGAAATTCGTTGCACCCCGCATTGCGGGCGCTCTCGATCTCGCTGCCGGATGAATAGGCCGACATGGCAATGATGGGGACGTCCGCCGAAACGCTGCGGATACGCCGCGTAGCCTCAAGGCCGTCCATCACGGGCATGCGGATGTCCATCAGCACGGCATCGGGCTGTACCGTCCCGAACATGTCCACGGCCTCGGCTCCCGTATGGGCACGCACGAGGCTGAAGCGGCGGCTGAGGACGGCTTCGATGAGTCTGAAATTGGTGTCCGAATCCTCGGCGACCAGCAGCACCCACGACTTGCCGTCGTCCCGGCCCGGGGCGGCGCAAAGCTGCTCGTCGTTTTTGCTGCCGTCCCGGTGGACGACGGGGATCGAGAAATGGAACCGCGTGCCCTTCCCGGGTTCGGAATCCACGCCGATCGTTCCGTCGAGTTTTTCGACGATCATCTTCGAAATGGCCAGCCCGAGTCCCGTGCCGGACACGAAATCGTTGAGTTTGACGAACCGGTCGAAGATATTGCGCGCCTTCTCGGGCGGTATGCCCATGCCCGTATCCTGGACGAAGAACTCCACACACCCGTCCTTCAGGTCGAACCCGAAGCGGATCTCCCCCTCTTCGGTAAACTTGCCGGCGTTGTTTAGCAGGTTGGAAATGACCTGTGCCAGGCGGTTCTGGTCGCAGACGATCTCCACGTTCGCGACCCGTTCCTCGAAGACCAGTTCCACGCCCGGCTTGACGCGGGGTTTGTGGACTTCCAGCTCCGAGCGGCAGAGGTCGTTGAGGTTCATCGGCCTGAAGCGGAATTCGAGCGTCCCGGCCTCGATCTTCGAAATGTCGAGGATATCGTTTATCAGTTGCAGCAACAACTCCGAATTGACATCGATGATGTCGATGAACTGCTGTTTCTCCTCCTCGGTTTCCACCTCGCCGATGAGCTTGGCAAAACCCACGATGGCATTGAGCGGCGTGCGGATCTCGTGGCTCATGTTGGCCAGGAAGGCAGATTTGAGACGGTCGGACTCCTCGGCGCGGATACGCGCCTCGACGATCTCCAGTTCGGCATTCTTCATGTCGGTGATGTCCCACGAGACGCCGATGATGAGCGGAAGGCGGTTTTCGACCGGCACCAGCGACTTGGAAGTATTGACGATACGGGTCTCGCCCGTGGCCGAGACGTACTCCTCGATGAAGGTCTGGCGTTCACCCGTACGCAGCAGCGTCAGGTCGTCCTGGCGGAAATGCTCCGCATCCTTCGGGCTGGGGAAAATCTCGTAATCGGTATGCCCGAGCGCCCTGGAGGCCGGAATCCGCGAATATTCCTCGAACGCCCGGTTCCAGTAGAGGTAGCGGAACTCGTTGCCCGGGTCTTTCACAAACAGATAGACCGGAATGTTGTTGAGGATGCACTCCAGGATGGAGTTCATCTCCTTGACCTTGTTCTCGTGTTCGATGCGCTGCGTCACGTCCCGGCCGAAGAACCAGACGATCTCGCGCTCCTGAAAATAGTCGTAGATGATGTAGGCCACGATGTCCCACGCCACGATACGTCCCTGCTCGTTCTTGAAGCGGACGGTGTATTTATGCGAGCCGTTATCGCGGCGTATTTTCGCCAGCCGGGCTTCCCACTGCAAACGGGAACCTTCGTACGACCAGAAATCGTAAACCTTGTGTTGCGAAAGGTCGCCTTCGACATCGTGCCGCACCCTGAACTGCTCGTTGGCATATTCCATCGTACCGTCCAGGCTGCAGGCGTAGATCTCCTCGTCGACATTGTTCAGTGCATATTTGACCATCTCCAGTTCATGCTTGGCAGCTTCGGCCTCGGTGATGTCACGGCAGATGCAGAGGGCATGCTCCCCGTCGAGCGGGAAAATCCGGTTTTCGTAGTTGCGGGTTCGGCCGTCGAGCGTAATGTCGTGGTGGGACGAAGAGCCGCACCCCGTCGCAAAAACATTGTCGAGGTTGTTCTTCACATTGCGGCAGGCCGCAGGCGAAAGCATCGTGCGGATGTTCTGCCCGGCGAGCTCTCCGCCCGGAACCCCGACATGGTTGGTCTCATCCGCGGAAACCAGTTCGACCAGCGTCCCGTCGCGATCGAGCACGGTCAGCATGTCGGGTATCGAATCGAGAATCTTACAGGCATAACGCTCCCGGAACCGGCTCCCGGAACCCTTCGGCGTATCGAGTTGTGCTTCGAGCTCTTCGATCCTGCGGAGAAGCTCCTCACGGGAACAGTTATCGTATCGGCTCATACCTTGTGATCATTATGCATAGATAGTTACAAAAGTAATATATTTTCCGAATGACGAACCATTTTCCGGCCGAAATCGGCGCCGTACCCCCAACGATTACGACCGGCACGGCAACGATCCCGTTCGGAAGGATGACTTCAGGCCGCAATGCGGCGCGATTACCTTTCAAAAATGGCGCAGGAAAAGCCCGCAAAGACGCTCTTTCAGCCCGAGGATGTATCGAGAGACCCTTTAAGGGCCGTTTCACACAGGGGTAAATTCCTGTGCCCGACCATAAAACACTCCGTCGGCACCCTCCCGTATCGCAAAACCGCTTTTTTATACCCCGATCGGGTTTCCATGCGCAAAAAGGGTGTGGAAGGAACGAATTTTGAACATGCTCCGAGACAGCAAACTAAAAAATCAAAATCATGACCGTCAAAAAATTACGTTACCTCGCATACGCACTCGTTGCAGTTGCGTTTTGCGCGTGCCAGAAAGAGCCCTCGACATCGGGCCTCCACAAAGACTATCTGGTCTACACCGCTTACGACACCGAAGCCGACTTCGGTGCGCTGGACACCTACTACCTCCCCGACAGCATCCTGCTGATCGGCGCCGCAGACAAGACGGAATACTGGAAAGACGACAATGCGCTGGAGATCGTCAACACGGTCGCCGGCCGCATGAACGCCGCCGGCTACACCCGCACCGATGACAAGGAGGCGGCCAATGTCGGACTGCAATTGAGCTACGTGCAGAAAGTGACCTATTTCGTGGGTTACGACTATCCCTACTGGTGGTGGTATTACCCCTACTACTGGACGCCCGGATACTGGGGCGACTGGCTGGGATGGCACTATCCCTACCGCGTATATTACGGTTATACGGCCGGTTCGCTGCTGATCGAGATGCTGGATCTGGAAGCCGACCAGCAGAGCGGCAAGAAACTTCCCGTCATCTGGGACAGCTACATCGGCGGCCTGCTCACCTCGTCGGAAAGCCTCAACCAGCAGCGCACGGTGGACGCCGTAGAACAGGCGTTCGACCAGTCGCCTTATCTGAAAAAATAATTTAACCGTAAAAACACGTCCGATTATGAAAACATCGAAATACCAGGTTCTAAAAACCATCGCACTCTGTGTCGTCCTGCTCGCCGCCGCGCGCACGGGCAAAGCACAGGTCTTCCCGAACAGCTACATCAACGTCGACTGGCAGGTAGGCGTGCCCCTGGGCAGCAGCCTGGCCGACAAAGCCTCGGGCTGGGGCATGAACTTCGAAGGCGGCTATTTCATCACGCCGGCCATCGCCGTGGGCCCGTTCATCTCTTACCAGACCAACCTCGAAACGATCCCGCGCCAGACACTCGACCTGGGCAACGGTTCGGCCCTCACGGTCAACCAGAAGCACTCCGTATTCCAGCTGCCGTTCGGCGTCACCAGCCGTTACACCTGGCTTACGGACAGCGTATTCCAGCCTTATGCGGGCCTGAAGCTGGGTGCCAACTACGCCGAGCTTTCGTCCTATTACTACGTCGTCAAGCAGTACAACGACACGTGGGGATTCTACCTCTCGCCCGAAATAGGCGTGAGCATCTTCCCGCGCCCCGACTACCGTTTCGGGTTCCATGTGGCACTCTATTACAGCTATGCCACCAACAGCGGCGATGTCCTGACTTACTCGGTCAACAATCTCAATAATTTCGGCATACGCGTCGGTATATCATTCTGATGCAGAGTGGGAAAGCGCCTCTTGTGGAGTGCCCCGGTTCCTGAAAAGGGATCGGGGTTCCCTTTTCCCGGGAGCTCTTTCCCAGACGGATTTGCTGGTTCGGGAAATTGTACCTACCTTTACAACGACTAAAACCATTGGATGTTTAATTTGGATTCGGCATTGTAGGAATCCGTACCTCACCACGGATTCCGTCCCATTCTTCCCTCCCGGGGGGCATTCTGCCCGGGCGGATATTCATTTTGCCTTATTTTTTTAAATTCGCCATGCACGGGATTTCCCAATCCATCCCGCGCGCGGCCTCAACTACAAACAACCATGGAACAGGAAAATAAACAGATCTTCGATTTCGATTTAAAAATGATCGCCGATTTCTTCAGGGAACTCGACAGGCAGGGGCCCGGCGGCGTGGAGCAGACGCTCCGCGCCCTGGAATTCGTACCCGACAGGCCGGGGATGCGGATCGCCGACATCGGATGCGGCACCGGCGGACAGACCGTCACGATCGCCCGGAACAGGGATTGTACGATAACGGCCGTCGACCTGCTGCCGGAGCTGTTGGAAGAATTCCGCGCCCGGATAAAAAAGGCCGGGCTGGAAAACCGCGTCACGGCCATACAGGGCTCGATGGACGCACTGCCCTTCAGCCCCGGGGAATTCGACGTGATCTGGGCCGAAGGCTCGATCTACAACATCGGATTCGAACGCGGGCTGAGGGAGTGGCGGCAGTACCTCAAACCGGGCGGCATAATCGCCGTGACCGAGTGCTCGTGGCTCTCGGGCGCACGCCTGGCGTCGAAATTCATCTCGGACTATTTCCCCGACATCGACAGCCCGTCGGGGAAAGTGCGGATCCTCGAAGAGGCGGGATATGCACCGCTGGCGCATTTCGCGCTGCCCGAGCATTGCTGGACGGAAAACTACTTCGCCCATGCAAGCGCACGCATCCCGGGATTCCTCAAGCAATACGGGCACAGTGAAAAAGCACTCCTGCTGGCCGAAATGCAGAAAAACGAGATCGCCCATTACGAAAAATACAAAGCGTACTACGGTTACGTCTTCTACATCGGCCAAAAACCGGAAGAGTAATCCCTCGTCCTGAAAGGCAGAATCCCGCTTCCTTCGGGGAAGCGGGATTCGTTTTTCCGGTTCGGGGAAAATACCCGGTCATTCCATCGAGGTGTAGACGAGCATCGTCTCGGGGGCCAGGCTGATCCGGCTTCCGGGCGCAAGCGCCACCCCGCGCTCCACGGGAAGCAACCGTTCGCCCCCGAGCCTGAGCCGCCCCGGGGCGTAGACATAAAGCGCGAGATCGGAAAGTCCGGGCTGAGGATTTTCCAGCGTCAACTCCACCGTCCGCTCCGAATCCGTATTGACCACAGCCAACGTCACGCCCTTCTCGGTGCGTCCGAACATCGAACGGACTCCGCCGACGCCCGACACTCCGGAGGCGAGAATCTGCGCACCTTGCGGAAAATAGCGGCACAGCAGCGACATGGCATAGTACCAGGGGCGGATCCGTTCCTTGCCGGCGCCGTAGCGCTCTTCGCCGAGGATGTTCCAAAACCCCCATATTTTCAGTTTCCCGGGTTCGTTCATGTGCATCGCATCGTCGAGCATCCAGACCACGCAGCCCGAATAGCCGCATGCGGCCGTTTGCATGACGGCATCGGCAACGTCGATACCGTACATGTGGTCGAAGACGAACATCTGCGAATCGCCGGGCGATGCATCGGGGTCGGCAGCAATCCGCCGCTCGTTCTCGGCGGCATAGGCGGCATCGCGTTCGTCGATGAATTTCAACCCCAGCTCGCCGAGGATCATCTTCGTCCCCGCAGGAGCCGCAGCACGGTAAGCCGAAATCATCGCCGAATACTCCCCCGTATTGACCTGGGCCTTGGAAGGATACGTATGGATGTCGTAAAGCCCCACGGCGTCGCCGAGATCCCGGACGGAATTACTTACCCAGTGTGTTTCGAGGGTCGTCCATACCGCCGCGTCGGGAGCGACCAGCTTCACCCGGCCGGCCATGCCGTGCCGCCGCAGGGAAGCATCCATGGCGCGTGCGGCGCGGAGCCAGAGGGCATAGTCGCCCCGGGTCGAAGCCCACGAGCCGTTAGGTTCGTTGACGATATTGTAGTAACGGATGCAATCGTAACCGCACTCTTCGACCAAGTAGCGCACCATCTCTCCGCTGCTGTCGATCAGCGCCTGGTCGACGGTCTGCGCCTGCCGATCGACCAAGCTTCCGCCCCAGTCGCCGAGCAATACCGTCACGCCATGCGTATTGCAGAACCCGAGAATCATGTGCAAATCCTCCATGTTCCGCGACGGGTCGAACCGCCCGTCCGTGAGATACGACCGGATACCGCCCATCACGCGGATGAAACGGGGCTGCATGTACTCCAGCCTGTCGGTAAGGCGTTTTCGGTCGGCCGCAGAAAACCGGCCGTCGACGTCATGCACCTCGTAAGGATCCCACTGGACGCCGTTGCCGATATAGGCGTCGTCGATCACCCTGCCGCTCAATGTCAGCACGCCCCGAGCAGGCGACGTCCCCTCCGGCGGGGAAGCGTTGCCCCGCGCACAGGCCCATGCGGTTCCAGCCGCACAAACAACTGCAAATAAAGCATATCGCACAATTCTTTTTTCCATCGTCCGGATATTTTCGGTTACGAAGATAAAGATAAGCCGCCCAAAGCTTTCGCATGTAATACTTTTTTAACCGAAACAGATCGTTTGCCGACAATCGGCACAAGCACTACCGGGAAGCAACCCCGGAAGTTACATAAAAAACAAAAAAGTATAAATATCTGTTAAAATACTACTCTTTTCACAGTCGCCTCCGTTCGTATATTTGCATAACTGAAAACCGACTAAACCCGAATCCATGAAACACCTGCTTACGCCGCTGCTCGGAGCCCTTACGCTAAGCTTGTCCGGATGTCAGGACAAGCCCCAGCCCCAGTTCATCCGTGTGGAAAACGGACGTTTCGTCGGCGGAAGCGCCAATTCAGGCTATTTCGTCGGAGCCAACTTTTGGTACGGGGCTCTGCTGGCCACCGAAGGGCCGGGGCGCGACCGTGACCGCCTGTGCCGCGAACTCGACAGGCTGAAGGCATCGGGTATCGGCAACCTGCGTGTCCTGGTCGGGTCGGAAGGCAACACGGGAGTCATATCGAAAGTCGAACCGATCCTGCAAACCGCACCCGGAGTTTACGACGACCGCGCACTCGACGGGCTGGATTTCCTGATGTCCGAACTGGGAAAGCGGGACATGCAGGCAGTGCTCTACCTCACCAATGCCTGGGAATGGAGCGGCGGATACAGCCAGTACCTCGAATGGAGCGGCCGGGGCACCTATCCCGTTCCGGGACTGGCCGGATGGGACACCTTCATGGCTTACGTGCGGCAGTTCCACGAAGCAGAGGCCACCGACAGTTGTAAAATACTGTTGGAAAAACACATACGCCACATCGTCACCCGTACGAACCGTTATACGGGACGCCCCTACCGGGAAGACCCGGCCATCTTCTCCTGGCAGATCGCCAACGAGCCGCGGGCCTTCTCGGATGACAACAAGGAACGCTTCTTCGCCTGGGTCGCCCGCACGGCGAAACTCATCAAGCAACTCGACCCCAACCACATGGTTTCGACCGGCAGCGAAGGGGAAATGGGATGCGAAGGGGACATCGGGCTATGGCGGCGCATCCACGCCCTGCCGGAGATCGACTACGCCAACATACACATCTGGCCCTACAACTGGCGGTGGATCAGCCAGGAAAATGTCGGGGGAGACCTCACGGCGGCCTGCGAAAAAACGACCGAATACATCCGCCGCCATGCGGAAATCGCACGGGAGCTGGGCAAACCGCTCGTCATCGAGGAGTTCGGCTACCCGCGCGACAGCTTCGCCTTCGAGCCCGGCTCGCCTACGACGGCCCGCGACGCCTACTACCGCCATATCTTCGAGCAGGTCATACGCAGTGCAGCGGCCGGCGACATCGTGGCAGGATGCAATTTCTGGGGCTGGGGCGGCGCGGCACGCCCCGTACACCTCAGCTGGCAAGCCGGCGACGATTACTGCGGCGACCCGGCACAGGAAGAGCAGGGGCTTAATTCGGTCTTCGACAACGACCATACTACCTTGCGGGAGATCACGGCGGCAAATCGCACGCTGGGCCTCCATGCACAAGCGCTTACGGCGACACCCGGCAACGGAACCCCGGCGGCCCTGCTCCGGCTCCTGCGGGAAACATCCGCCCGGAACCGGCTGTTGTTCGGGCAGCAGGACTTCCCCTTTTACGGCTGCGACTGGGCCTACCGGCCCGGCTGTTGCGACGTGAAGGCATGCTGTGGGGATTATCCGGCCGTGCTGGGCTGCGACCTCGGGGAAATCGAGCTCGGGACGGGGCATAATCTCGACGGCGTACCCTTCGACACGATGCGCCGCGAAATTGTCCGGCAATACGAACGCGGCGGGCTGACGACCGTCAGCTGGCATCCCCGCAACCCGTTAACAGGCGGCGACGCATGGGATGTGAGCGACCCCGGCACCGTACGTTCGGTACTGCCGGGCGGCAGAAACCATGCGAAATTCCTCGGATGGGTGGATCTTGCGGCCGATTTTCTCAACTCCCTGTCCACGAACGACGGCACGACCGTTCCGGTGTTGTTTCGTCCCTGGCACGAGCACACCGGGAGCTGGTTCTGGTGGGGACAACGGCTCTGTTCGACCGCCGAATACGAAGCACTTTGGAAAATGACCGTCGAACGCATGCGCGACAGGGGCGTACGTATGCTCACCGTCTATTCGCCCAACCCGTGCGTCACAGGACTGGAATACCTCGAGCGTTATCCGGGGGATGCATGGGTCGACATACTGGGGCTGGATGCCTACCACAGCAGCGATGCCGGGGCATTCGTCACGCGGCTCGGGGCATCGCTCGGGATCATGGATCAGATCGCCCGAGACCACCGGAAACCCTATGCCGTATCGGAAACCGGCATGGAGGGTATTCCGCGTGCCGACTGGTGGACGGGGGTACTGATGCAGGGCATCGGGGAGCAGCGTCCCGCATACGTACTGGTATGGAGGAATGCCTTACAGACGCTAAAACCCGGGCATTTTTACGCACCCTATCCCGGACAGGTCTCGCAGGCCGACTTCAACCGGTTCTATGCTTCGCCACGGACGTTATTCGCGGCCGATGCAGCCAACGCCTTTCAATAACAAACAATATAGACTCAATTTTCGACAATGACCAACTTTGAGGAAACGATGCATCGGTTGCAGTTGCAGCACGAGCAGCTCCTGACACGCAAAAATATGCCAACCGATGCCTACAACGGTATCTTCACCCGATACCGCCATCCGATACTCACGGCAGCGCACACGCCGCTTTTCTGGCGCTACGACCTCGACCCTGCGACCAATCCCTACTGCATGGAACGGATAGGGATAAATGCCGTGATGAACTCGGGAGCCATCAAATTCGGCGGCAAATACCTCCTGGTGGTTCGCGTGGAAGGTGCCGACCGCAAATCGTTTTTCGCCGTGGCGGAGTCGCCTAACGGCATCGACAATTTCCGTTTCCGGGACTATCCCGTCACCATGCCCGAATACGGGGAACCGGCAACCAACATTTACGACATGCGTCTGACGGCACACGAGGACGGCTGGATCTACGGGATTTTCTGCGTCGAACGGAAAGACCCGGCAGCGGCTCCGGGCGACCTGTCGTCCGCCGTTGCAGCGGCTGGCATCGCACGCACGAAAAATCTGGTGGACTGGGAGCGGCTCCCCGACCTGAAAAGCTCCAGCCAGCAGCGCAACGTGGTTCTACACCCGGAATTCGTGGACGGGAAATATGCCCTCTACACCCGGCCGCAGGACGGGTTTATCGACACGGGCAACGGCGGCGGCATCGGCTGGGCGCTCATCGACGACATCACGCACGCCCAAGTCACGGGCGAGTCGATCATCAACCGGCGTTACTACCATACGATCAAAGAGACGAAAAACGGCGAAGGCCCCCATCCGATCAAAACACCCCGGGGATGGCTGCACCTGGCACACGGCGTACGAACCTGCGCCGCGGGGCTGCGCTATGTGCTCTACCTCTACATGACCGAGCTCGAACGCCCCTGGATACCCCTGGCCGAGCCCGCGGGCATGCTGCTCGGCCCCCTCGGCGAAGAACGCACGGGCGATGTGTCGAACGTGCTTTTCTCGAACGGCTGGATCGCCGATCCCGACGGACGGGTCTGCATCTATTACGCCTCGTGCGATACCCGCATGCATGTAGCGACCTCGACCGTCGGGCAGCTGGTCGACTACTGCCTGCACACGCCTGCCGACGGATTTACGACCGGGCACAGCGTCGAAACGCTCAAAAAACTCATCGACAAAAACCTCAAACGCTAAAATGGCAGCTGCACGGTCGGAAAAAATCGGGTACGGGCTGGGCGACATGTCGTCGAGCATGTTCTGGAAAATATTCTCCTATTATCTTCCGTTTTTCTACTCCAACATTTTCGGGTTGAGCCTGGAACATGCCGCCGTACTGTTGCTCGTCACCAAACTCTGGGACGCGGTATCCGATCCCGTCATGGGCCTGATCGCCGACCGTACGACCTCCCGCTGGGGACGTTACCGACCTTACCTGCTCTGGGTCGCCGTTCCTTTCGCCGTGGCCGGCATCCTCACCTTTACGACACCCACGTGGAGCTATTCGGCCAAACTGATATGGGCCTACGCCACCTACTTGCTGATGATGACCGTCTACACCGCCATCAACGTCCCCTATGGGGCGATGCTGGGCGTGGTGACCGACGATTCGCGCGAACGGACGGTATTCTCCTCCTACCGGATGTTTTTCGCCTACGGGGGCAGCTTCCTGGCACTGGCGATTTTCGAACCCCTGTGCGACCTCTTCACCCCCGACACCGGGGACATGGACGCCGCGCGGGCCGTCGCCGCGCAGGCCGACGGATGGCAGGCGGCCATGATCGTCGTCGGGACAATCTGCGCGCTGCTTTTCCTGCTCTGCTTCCGCCTGACGCGCGAACGCGTCGCCCCGGTCGAAAGCCCGTCTGCGGGCGGACAGTCGATTCTGTCCGACATGAAATCGCTCGCCGGCAACGGGCCGTGGTGGATACTGCTGGGCGTGGCGGTGGCCGCGCTGCTCTTCAACTCGATCCGCGGCGGGGCGGCAGCTTATTACTTCAAGGATTTCATCGGGGAGGACAACCTGTTGGGCGGCAGTATGATACTCTCCTGCGGAGCGTTCCTCGCCATCGGCGAAATCGCCAACATGCTCGGGGTCGTACTGGCCGTACCCATCTCGCTGCGTATCGGTAAGCGGATGACCTACATCTGGGCCATGGCCGTATCGGGCCTGTTGAGCATCGTCTTCTTTTTCATGCCGACCACCGTTGCCGGATGCTGGGCGATGGTCGTACTGCAAATCGTGATTTCAGCCGCAGCCGGCATCACCTTCCCGTTACTCTGGAGCATGTATGCCGACGTGGCGGACTATTCGGAGCTGAAGCACGGCCACGGTTCGACGGGGCTGATATTCTCGTCGTCATCGATGGCCCAGAAATTCGGCGGCGCATTCGGCAGTGCACTGATCCTCTGGCTGCTGGCTTCCTACGGATACGACACCTCGGGCGCCGCGGTGCAGAACGGCGAGGCAATCTTCGGACTGCGGATGCTGATGAGCTGGCTGCCGGCGGCAGGGTGCGCGCTGGCCGTGCTGCTGGTTGCAATCTATCCGCTCAACGAAACCCGCATAAGCGAAATCGGAGAAAAACTGGCCCTGCGCAGGGCCGCAAACAAATGAACATGAACCGCGAACAACAATTCAAGCGCGAGCTCACCGAAGAGCTCCGCAATAATATCCTCCCGTTCTGGGCGCGGCAAATGGTTGACCCGGGAGGAGGATTTTTCGGCCGCATGACCGGAACGGGCGAACTGATAGCCAACGCCGGGCGGAGTGCAATCCTTTGCGGCCGCATCCTGTGGACTTTCTCGGCAGCCTACCGGACATCGGGTTGCGAGCAATACCTGGCAACAGCCACAGCCGCACGGGACTACCTGCTCGACAAATTCCTCGACAAAACCTACGGCGGCGTCTACTGGTCGGTGGACGCTGCGGGCAACCCTGCAGACACGAAAAAACAATTTTACGCCCTCGGGTTCGCCATCTACGGACTGAGCGAATACGCCCGGGCGACAGGCGACGAGCGGGCGCTTCGGGAGGCAATCGGACTCTTCCGGGCTATCGAAGAGCACTCCTACGACGCCGTTAACAACGGCTATGAAGAGGCGGCGGCCCGCGACTGGTCACCGATCGACGACGTGCGCCTGAGCGACAAGGACGCCAACGAGAAAAAGACGATGAATACCCACCTCCACATCCTGGAGGCCTATACCAACCTGCTCCGCATCTGGCCCGACGAGGGGCTGCGCAGGCAGACCCGCAACCTGCTGGAAATCTTCCTCTCGCGGATCGTGCAGCCGCAAAACGGCCACTTGGGACTATTTTTCGACGACCGATGGCAGTTGAAAAGCGCCGGTTGCTTCTCCTACGGCCACGACATCGAGGCTTCGTGGCTGCTGCTCGAAACCGCAGCGACGCTCGGCGACGAAGCATTGTACGAGCGCACCCGCACCAGCTGCTACGCCATCGCCAATGCGGCCCTCGAAGGCTATATGGGTGACTGGAGCATGATTTACGAACGGCACCCCGACGGCACCCGGAATCTCGAACGTCATTGGTGGGTGCAGGCGGAGTGCGTCATCGGGCTTTTCTATCTCTACCGGCTCCACGGCCGCAAGGAGGCCCTGGAGCCCGCCCTGAAAACATGGGATTACATCAAGACACACCTCATCGACCGCACGGGAGGCGAATGGTGGTGGAGCATTCTCCCCGACGGCAGCGTCAACCGAACGGACGACAAGGCCGGATTCTGGAAATGCCCCTATCACAACGGCCGCATGTGCATGGAGATCGCCGCGCATATTCCGGACAACGAAACCTCTTCCGCACGATAAAAACAGGGCTTTGCAGTGCCCGAGGGAGTTTTCTCATGTAGCCGGGGGCACGACCGGACTTCTCCGCCTTACGGCACGCCGGCTGCTCCGCAAGCATCCCCGACCTTCGGTTCGGAGCGACAGGCAGGCACAAAAAAGGAGCCGTGAAACATCAGTTTCACGGCTCCTTTCGCATTTGCGGTATTCAGAGTTCCAACAATGTATGCCGTTCCAGATTATAACCCTCGGCCGAAAGAACGGCTCCGCCGCATGAAACGTATTCGGCTTCGACCGTCCGTTTTTCACCCGGAAGCAAATGGATATACCCTTCGGAAATATAGGCCGGGAGGATCGCTTCGCCCGTCCGCCCGTCGCGGACGTTGAATTTCACCGCAAGGGCGGTTGTGGCCGAGGGATTCGACACTTCAAATCGCACCGTCGTGGCACGTCCGTCGTCCTGCCGCGCTACGCGGCGCGCCCGGAGCCGAACCTGTGCCAACCGGTTCAACGCCGTGAAATCCCGGCCGGGACTGCGCAGGTAATCGTTCACGCTAACCCGCCTGCCACCGACATACAGTTCGAGCCGCACCATGTAGCAGTCCCGGTTCTCGGGTAGGGCGGCCGACATGGCCGGCGTCACGGCATTGGCGGCAATTTCCTCCAGCACAACACGCTGCCGGCCGAGGCGTTTTCCGGCCGGTGTGTAGTATGTCGCAATCACCCGGCCGTGCGTAAGGGCGTCGCGGGTCGTATTGACAACCAACACCTGTCCGTCATGAGGGTTCATCTGCACGTGCAGCGATTCGCAGGCCTTGCGGCAGCCGTAGAAGGAGCCGTGGGTCTCGAAATCCCACGAATAGGTCTGCCATTCGAGGCTGGGCCATGCAGGATGGCTCATCCACAGCAGCACGCCCGAAGTGGAGTTCCACATACGGCTGTTCCACGCTTCGAGCATGGCCCGGTGGCTATCATAGTTGATCAGCTGCACCTTGCGGCAGAAATCATCGAGCGATTCGGCCTTCCCGTAGAGTGCATCGACAGCCCCGCAGTACTCCGGCAGCCCGAAATGCAGGTCATGGTAGTACCACGTATCGCTGATAGGCCACCTGTCCGCCTCGGGAATGAACTTGCGCATCGACTCGGCGGTCGGCACCGACGGAGTTCCCAACTCGGTGGAGAACCCGAAGGCATGGCGGAGGAAATATTCCGACTCATCGGCCAGGTAATGCCACGGGCCGCTCGTGCGCAGGTTCATATAGCGGGAATTGGGACTGTAAAAGCGTGTGCCGTCCTCCCGGGCTATCAGCGCGGCCAACCGCGGTTCGAGCGTCGGGGTAGCATAGCCTTCGTTGCGCGGACACCACACGGCCAGCGACGGATGGTTGCGGAAACGACGCACCGTCTCACGGGCATTGGCCATGAATAACTCCTCATCGTTGACATTCTGGTTATATCCCTCGGTCGAGAGCCAAAAGTCGTTCCACACCAGCAAACCGTATTCGTCGCAAAGCGTATAGAAAAGCTCCTCGGTCGATTCGCCCGTCCAGTTGCGCACCATGTTGAAACCCTCCTCGCGGTGGAGGCGGAAAGCGGGTTCAAGCCGTTCGCGCGAAACCCGTTTCATCCCGTCGTCCATGCCCCAGTTACCGCCGCGGCAGAAGATCCGCACCCCGTTGCACCGAAGTACCAGAAACGGCGCGGCACCGTCTTTTTCGATGCGGCGCAAGCGCGAAACATCGACCCCCGCCTTCAGGGCCGGGACAACGACCCCGTCACCCGCCGAACGGCGATGGAAGCTGTCGAAAGGCATTTCACCACCGCACAGGTCGTTCGTCGGGGCGAAGTCGATGCGCAACTCCTCCCCGGAAGGCGTATCCACGCTCAACTCATAGGTAAGTTCCCGGATGCCGAAACGAACCTGCTCCGCATCGGAACGGACTCCGTCCTGCTCGACCGCCAACTGCAACGTATAGAGTTCCTGCGGCCCGTAGCCGTTGGGCCACCACAGGCGGGGCTCCTCAATCCGCAGGGCCGGGCACTCGGCCGGCGTGCAGTTCACCGTGCGGGTCTCCCCGGCAGCGAGATCGACCGGCAGCGAGAAACCGATACCGCCGTCCAAAGTGCCGCGCAGCACCGCCCGGCATGGTTCGTCAGCGTGGTTCGTAACCTCTGCACGGATCGTCAGGTCGGCATACGACGTATCGGGCAACGGCAGGTCGGTGATTACCTGCGGGTCGGCAAGCGTCACATCGCCTGTAAATTCGAGCGTCACATCCTGCCAGATGCCGATATTACGGTCGCGGATGCCGGGAATCCAGTCCCAGCCTTCGGAACTGATGAAAGTCGGCCCGTCGAGGCACAACTGTCCTCCGTTGGGGCCCCGCCCCGCGGCTTTCGACTGCTCGTGGGGAATCCCCGGGTTGTGCGGCGGGCGGATCTTCACGGCAAGGACGTTTTCGGCCGAGAAAAACCCGGTCACATCGAACACGCCCCGGGTAAACGCCCCGTCGACCGTACCTGCCTTCCGGCCGTTCAGCCACACGTCGGCGCGGTAGTTGATTCCATCGAAACGCAGCCAGACACGGTGTCCCGCGACGTCCCGCGGCTGTGGGAAACGTATCCGGTACCACCACTCCGTGCGGCAGAGGCTATCGGGGATGGAGAGGTTGTTGAGCCCGTAATAGGGGTCGGGGTAAACGCCCGCTTCGACCAGCGAAGTCAGCACCGTTCCGGGAACGACGGCATTGTACCAGGCCGAAGTATCGTAGGCGGAATCGAAAAGCGAACCGTCGCTTCCGACCAACCGATCCGTTTGGGCCAGTTCCCAGCCGTCGGAGAGCACCCACGAATCCGCGCCGGACGGCACCAGACGGGCTTGGGCAGGTCGCTTCGGTTTACGCACGGCCTGTTGGGGCGGTGTCGCGGAGTGCGGCAATTCGGACTGCGGCTGCGGGCTCACGAGCCCGAAATTGGTAGGATTGAGGGGCGCAGCCTGCTGGGCCGGGGCCTCCCCGCCCGCAGCGATGCCCAGCGTCAGCATCATGGCAATTGTTTTAAGACGCATAAACCGGTCATTTAACGGATTCGGGAGTAAAGATGTAGATCCGCTCGGCATATGGCGCGAGCGTGATTTTTTCGAGTACAAAACGCCCTGGGGTCGGAAGGTTGCCCTGCGCCGTGCTAATGCACGTCGCGGGATCGAACGCTTCGACCGCATAGCTGCCATTACAACCCAGATTGACGGTGAGTCCCGCCTCCCTGATGTGCTCGGCAGAATTGTTATAAAGGTAAACATAGACCACGTCGCCACACCGGATGCCCATTGCTTCTGCCGGGTTGCACGCTACGGTCATCTGTTCGAAAGAGCCCTTGCCGTCGGCGAGCATCCGGTCGGATATTTGCCGCACTCCCCTGAAATAGGCCATCATACCGCGGTTCTCGAAATACTCCCACCACCAGCTCATCGGCGTCAGAGGCGTGGGCGAGAAAATGCCGTACCAAAGTCCCCGGCGGAAATCGCGATCCATATCCGCGCCAAAATCATCGAAGTTCTTCGACCAGTCCCACTCATAGCCGAACTCGCCGATAACGTAGGGTTTGCCGAAACGGTTTTCATAGCGGAGTATCTCGGCCGGAATAATGCCCGTATTGCAATAGATATGCTTCTGGTTGACGTCGATCCCAGGCACCGAATTGAGCCCTTCGAGATCCCGGTGGGAAATCGACGTGGTGACGGGGTGTCCGTAAGGGTCGATACTTTTCAGGTACCTGGCCATGCGGGCATGCCAGGCGACTATCTCTTCGGCCGGGATCGGGTTCTTCGCATCGCGGAACTGGATGTTGTCGATCTCGTTGAAGAACTCCCACATACCGATCGCCGGACTGTAACCCCAGCGTGCGACGATATAGCGCAGGCGGTTCATGTAGCGGCGGGCCTGCGGCTCCCCGGTGAAAAACGCCCGGTCGGCATGCACGGCACCCTGTCCCATGCAGAGCATCGCGTGTATCCCCAGCCGTTCGCAAAGCCCGACGAAATGGTCGAGACGGGCGATGGCGCTGGGATTATAGTATGCATCGGATGCCTCGTAGCGTATGTTGTTGAAATGGTCTTGCTGGTCGATCGGGAAATTGAATCCGCACATCCAAACGCGAATAAAATTACCACCGTTGCGGGCGAAGAGCGGCAGCATGTAGTCGTAGTTATATTTGTCGTGCTGTTCGTGCAGGGCCTTGAAAAAGCGCGAATCGTCGTTGGCACGCGATTCCCAGCAGATGTTTTCAGCAACACCCCGGAACGGCGTTCCGTCGTCGTAAATCAACGTCCAGTAATCGCGCACATGCAGAATACCCCGGGAATCCGCGGCAGGGCCGACATCGAGGTGTACGGTTTTCGAGCGGGAGGTTTCACGGCCCTGTTCGCTCAGGCGGAAGCGGCAGGCATAGCGTCCCTCTTCCTGAGGCGTGAAACGGGCTTCCCAGCGCGACTCGGCACCCGACGCCCCCTCGACCCAGTAACAAGGCAGCATACGTTCGGCGCCCGAAGGCGTGGTAATCAGCATGTCGAGAGCAACCTGCTCCTGCAGATAGGCATTGTCGTAACGGGCCGTCAAGCGGATCGTGAAATCGGTACGCTCGTAAAGGCCGGGCCTGGGCGCAGTGCATTCCACGGAACGGATCTGCGCCCGTATCCCGGCCGCGGAGAGGAGTACAAAGAGGATCAGAATGGCTTTTTTCATAGGTCGTCATGATTTTGAGAAACGATATGCCTCTCCGACAAGAGGCATATCGTTCTCACAGGTTAAGATGTTTAGAGCAAGGCCTTCAGGGCATCGACATTCACGATAACGGCGGTTTTGGTCGCCGCATCGGAAAGTTCGTATGCCGACGGATTCCGGATTCCGACGGAAAGCACCAGTTTCTTGCCGGCGTATTCGCTCCTCGAAATCGCCAGCACGGGAATATCGAGGTAGAATGTCCCACCGGTTTTCCCGTCTGGCACCACGACCGTCGAAGGCAGCGAATAAAGTCCCTCGGGCATGGCTTCGCCGCCGAATGCGGACACGGCGGCCGCCGTGTCCTCCGCAGAAGTGTAGACATCGACGGTATACCCTTTCTTATCGGAGAGCTTTCCCGAGCGTATGACACCCAGGATTATTCGAACCGTACCGTTTTCAACACGGAAATTGTAGGTATAGTCACCACCGCCCGAAGGTACGGCATAGGAGTTGTTCAGGCCGCCGGTCGAAACGGCCTGGGGCATATATACTTTACCGAATCCGTAATCGGCGTCGCCGTCGCCCTCGCAGGCTGCAAAGGCACATGTGCAAAGAAATGCGATGAGCAGGATCAACTTGTTTTTCATAATTCATTGTTCTTTTGCATCCCGGAACTAATAACCGGGGTTCTGTTCGAGCGTATGATTCGAATTTTCAACCTCGGAACGGGTGAAAGGCATATAATAGTTGCGTTCGAGGAAAGTGCGCGTAGCCACTTCGGTCTGCGTATACGACCACTTGCCTTCTCCTGTTTTCGTTACCTTCACACCGCGGACGGGTTTGTTGAGTACCTCCATCGCATCCTTCCACCGCAGCAGATCCCAGTAACGATGATCCTCGAAGGCCAGTTCGATGCGGCGTTCGTGCTTAACGGCCTCGCGGAATTCGTCGCGGGTCGCCGCCGTGACAATCGGAAGCTGCAGACTGGCACGGTCGCGCACCAGTTGCAGGGCATCGAGCGCCGTGAGCGCATAGTCGCCGGGAGCCTGGTCGGGGCCATAGGCCTCATTCATCGCTTCGGCATAGTTGAGCAGCACCTCGGCATAGCGGTAGGACACCCAGTTATGCTGCACCTTGGCGCCCTGCGTCAGGTCGAGGTTGTCGGTCAGGAACTTTTTAAGGTAATATCCCGTCTTGCTTGCATTCGGGGCGGACATGTCGTGCCTACCGCCCGGTGACTGGTCGATCACATGACCGTTCCAGGTGCTGCCGTTGGTCACGACGCTTGCCGCCAGACGCGGGTCGCGGTTGGCATAGGGATCCCCGGCAACGGGATCGCCGACCCACTCATAGGCCTCGACCAAGTTCTGCGTCGGCGTCACGCCCGACGCACCGCCCGGCGTAGCGATCGGATAGTTGTTGCTCTCCATCGCATTGGACTGTTCGCGGCGTACGACATAGATGGTTTCCGGGCTGGAAAGGCTGCGGTTACCTTGGAAATAAGCCCCGTAATCGCTGTCGAGGGAGTAGTTCAAATCCGGGTTGCTGATAATATCGTAGGCAGCCGCGGCGGCTTTTTTCCACTTCTCGACATCGTTGTCGGGATTGTGGAGCGGCGAGGCGGCATAGAGCAGCACACGCGCCTTGATGGCCAGCGCGGCGCCCAGCGTAAAGCGGCCGTTGCGCTCGGAGAAACTCGCCCAGTCGACAGCCAGTTTTCCCTTATGGTCATCGATCTCCTTGACAATGTACTCGACTATCTGGTCGTAGGAGGAACGCGGGATGAACTTGTTCGCGGCATACTGGCTCTCGACGATGGGAACGCCGCCGTACTGCTTGATCAGTTCGGCATAGTAATAAGCCCGTGCGATGTGCGCTTCGGCCTGGTACCAGTGCAGCGAGGCCAAGTCCCGTTCATAGTTGGGGCGGTCGTTGATCGTATCGCGGTTCATGCCCACCATGTACTCGCCTTTGCCGTTGGCTGTGTAGTCAAGGAAAAAATTGGCGGCACGGATCCCTTCGTAGCAGTCGGTATAAAGATTCGAAATCGGGTTGAGGTTGGCGTTGATGACCCCCTTGTTGAAATAGCTGGCATTGCACTGCACTTTGGTTTGCTGTGCCTCGTCGGTCGCCGCTGCGAAAAGATTGGAGTCGAGCGTAGTATAACCGGAAGCAATCGGGGTGTAGAAAGCATTGCCGAATTTCCACAACGTACCGAGTGTCGTCTCGATCGACTCCCCCGTTTCGTTCTGGTCGAGACTGGTGTCGAGGAAATCGCTGCATCCGGCACCGGCCGCGACAGCAGCCGACAGCAGGAACGTCTTGGATATGAGTCTGAATTTCATAATGGCTTCGATAGTTTAATTAGAAAGTAAGGCTTACACCGATGTTATAGGACTTAAGCACCGGATAACGGTAGGAGAGCAACTCGGGATCCAGGTCGTAATCCGACATCAGTTTGCTGACGGTAAACGGGTTGGTTACATTCAGGTAGATCCGGAAGTTGGAGATACCCGCCGCGCGGAATTTGGCGTGGTGCCTGAAGTTATAACCCACCTCGATATTGCGCACGCGCATGAAGTTACGGCTCTTCACCCAAAACGAACTCAGCTGGTAGTTGTTTTCGTTGCTTTGGGTAGTCAGGCGCGGATAGGTCGCCGTGGCCCGGGTATCTATCCCTTGTTCGGGATAGTAGGCCCAGGCACCGCGGGCGATGGGGTAAACATTGCCGTTGTCAACGAAGGCCCGGGTTTGTACCGCATTGTCGAGCAGATTGAACGATGCGCCGGCGATACCCTGCAACAGGAAGCTGAAATCGAAACCCCGGTAGTTGAAGGCGGCACCGAGCGAGTACGTCCACTCCGGATAGGGCGATTTGCCGACCTTGGTCACGTCGTTCTGGTCGACAAAACCGCTCCGATCCAGGTCGCGGTACTTGATGTCACCCGGCTGCACCGCGCCGAACATCGGCTGCGGCAGGTCGGCCTTGAGCGAACCGTCGGCATTGAAATCGTCCACATCGTAAAAACCGTCGGCGACCAACCCGATCAGCGTCCCGTACGGACGACCCGTCTGGGCGTTGTAGCTGTACGCCGGAGCCACCTCGGCCATGTAATCGATTTTGTTGCGGTTAAACGACACCGACCCGTTGATGCTGTATCCCCAGTTGGCGCGCTGGTCGTTCCACACGGCGGAGAGCTCGACCCCTTTGTTGGTCATCTTGCCGATGTTGTCGAAATAATAATTTTTGCCGTAATAGCCCATCATCGAATTATCGAGGGTAAGGATGTCAGTGCGTTTATCGATGAAGGCATCGGCCGACAGATGCAGTTTCCCGAAAAGTTCGGCGTCGATACCGACGTTGTACTTGCTGCTTTTTTCGGCATGCACGCCGGCGTTCGCAAGGAACATGTGCACCAGCGAACTCTGCCAGACTCCTTCGCCGGAGCCCATGTAAAAGGAGCCGACATAGGAATTGGTGTAATAGTCCTTGAACAGATAGCGTCCATTGGAAGAGTAGTTCGACAATACGCCGGTAGCACCCGAATCGGCGAAGCCGCTACGGCCGTACGAAAGACGCAGCTTAAGCAGGTCGACGACCTTGGAATCCTTCAGGAAAGCCTCGTTGGAAAGCACCCAGGCTGCGGAAACAGAAGGGTAGAACGCCCACTGGTTGCCTTTGGCATAGGCATCGTTACCAAAATAGGAGAACCCGAACTCGGCGACATAGCGGTCGTCATAGCTGTAATTGATGCGGCCGTTGAGATTCGCATAGTGGTACTTATAGGAAAAATAGCCGTCGCCGTTATAGCCCGATATGTGGAAATTCACGGCACCGTCGAGGGCGTGGCGGCCGAACGTACGGTTGTAGCCCAGCGAAATCTGGCCCTGCTTCCAGTCCTCCATGCCGTCCGAGCCGTAGCCGCTGGCCTGCAGCGATGTATCTTCGTCGGTGGTAGTACGCTCGCCGTTGTGATAGCGGGCGTAGTTACGGGTCTTCGAATAGCCGCTCTTGGTATAGGTGTTAAACGAGAAGGCTTCGCGCAGGTAGAGCCCCTCGGTGATGAAATCGAGTTTCTCGACCAGTTGGAAATTGCCCTGCAATACGCGCGACTGGGTCTGGCGCCACCCCAGGGCATTGAGCGACGCCACGGGATTGCTGTTGTAGACCGAAGTTCCGGAATAGTGCGTCCGCTCGGCATCGTCCCATATCTCGTAAATGTTCGAGGGATAGCGTGCCATGTTATAGAACAGGTCGTCGGTCGCGATATTGGGCCGCTTGCCACGCTCGATCCGCCCGCCCAGGTCGACACGCGCCTCGATGAACTTGAAGATCGTAAAGTCGAGGTTCGCACGCAGATTGTAGCGCTCGTAGGTACGGTTCGACCGGGAATCGCTGTTCTTCACATCGTAAAGACCCTGCTGATTGAGGTAATCCAACATCACGTTGTAGCGGGCGACCTCGGTACCGCCGCGAAAGGAGACATCGCCGTCGATGGTATAACCGGCATTGCGCAATGCCTCGTCGTACCAATCGACATCGGTACCCGTCCCATTCCGGTAAGCCTCCAGTTGCTCGTCGTTATAGGCAGGCGACCAACGCCCCTGGTCGTTGCTGACGGCCTGGTTGTAAAGCGACGCATAACCGTACGAATCGAGCGGCTTGGCGAGGGTCGTGGCCTGCTGAAGCCCGAAACGCACCGAGGCGCTGACGGTTGCCGGGGCAATCCTGCCGCGTTTGGTTTCAATCCAAATCACGCCGTTGGCACCCCGTTCGCCGAAAACGGACAACGCAGCACCGTCCTTGAGGATCGACACGCGTTCGACCTCCGCCGGCGAGAGGTAGGCAATATAGCTGGCATTCACTTCGAAGCCGTCGACAAAGATTTTAGCCGTATTGTAACCGGCATTACCATACGACCCGATACCGCGGATCAGCCAGCTGGCCGTATCGTTACCCGGCTCGCCCGACCCCTGAAAAAGTGTCAGACCCGAAAACTGCCCGGCAAAACTGTTGGTCAGGTTGGGTGCGGTCGTCTTGCCGAGGGAAACCCCGTCGACGGTCGAAACGGCCCCCGTTGTGCGAGCCTGGGATGTCCCGAAGAATGCCCCCGGAACCGCAGGCTCCGCCGCGTAAGCCGAATCGGCAGGCGCCGGCTCCTGGATCGTCCCGGCGGCCGTTGCGGCGGTCAGCGAAACGACTCCCGTAAGAAGCAATGGTATAATGATGAATTTATTCATAATCGTATTTGTTTTTAGCGGAAAAACCTGCGGAAATTAGTAGCCGGGGTTCTGCACCAGCGTGCCTTTATTGATCTCCGACTGCGGAATGGGTTCGAGATACATTTTCGGATTCCAGTACGAGGTGTAAACCACTGCATCCCAGTATGATTCGAGGCCAGAAGCGAGGTTGAAGCTGCCCGAATGGCTCTCCTTGATCTTGAACTGCAACTCGTGCATGTTGCCACCGATGATACCGTTACCGATATTCTCGTCCTTCCAGTGCTTGACATCATAATACCGGTTGTTCTCGCGGTACAGCTCGATGGCACGCTCCCGGCGGATAATCTTGCGCAGGGCATCCTGGTCGGTCTCGGTGACCTTCGGCAGGCCCGCCCGGTTATGCACCTTGTTCAGATTCTCGAGCGCCTTGGCGGCAATGCCCTTCTCATTATAGGCTTCGGCAAGGTTGAGGTAAGTTTCTGCCAGGCGGAAGAGCGGGAACTCGAACCAGACGCGCGTTCCGGCCTTATAGTAAAATTTGACCGGCGCGGCGCACCCCTTCCCGGCCTCGATGGCGGCCGGGAAATTGGTCTTCTTGCCGGCATTCGACACCTGACGGCCCCAGTTGTTGGCCGACCAGCTCGAATGGCCCGGGTTATTGAAGGCGTCGAAGCCTACGAACATATTATCGGCCTTGGCGCGCGGCTCGATGTCCCCGATATTCTGAATCCACTCCGAAGCATCCCGCGGAGCGGCTTCGTTCACACCAGGCCAGTTCGTGAATTCCGATCCGTCGGCTTTGTAATAGAGCTTCAGAAAGTTGGTCAATACACCGCTCACATCGGTATCCCAACGGTTGTTCGTCCAAACCGGAGAGTAGTTATTGTAGTAGAAGATGGCGCTTCCGGGCCACGTCCACTGACCGGTCTCGTCGCATTTGTAGGCCAGCAGCACCTCCCGGTTGGCAGGCGTCGAAGTTGCCGTAGCATAGTCTTCGAAGGCCTTGGGGTTAGGGTTGCCCTCACCGGCACCGCCGGTATTGAGCAGGGCGTAGTTATTGGCGGCAGCCCAGGTCAGCACGGCCTCGTTGGCCTCGATGGCATCCTGCCAACGGTCGTCCGACTTTGAGCCGAAACACACCAGGTCGTCATGTCCTCCGCTCAGGTAGGGAGTCGCCGAGTTGAAAAGCGGCCGGGCTGCGAACAGCAGCGTACGGGCCTTGATGGCCAGCACGGCGCCGCGCGTCATCCGCCCCTGGTCGGCAGCACCCCAGTCGCCTTCGGGAAGCCCGTCGTAGGCCTGCTGGCATAGTTCGAGAATATACTCCAGCGTCTCTTGGAGCGATGCCCGGCCGGCGAAAACCCCCGGGTCGGCAGGATTGGAAAACGACCCGCGGACGATGGGAAGGCCCCCGTAGCGGTAAAACATGCCCATGTAACGGTAGGCCACCAGCGCCGTAGCTTCGGCCTTGACGTAATTCTTCTCCTGGTCACTCATGTCGGGAACCCGGTCGATATTCTCCCGCACGGTGAAGCAGTGGCGGATATACGCCCAGTTGTTACCGAAGTGGTCGGAGCCGGCATCCGAGCCGTCCGTCCCGTTCACGTCGAGCCCCGACTGGGAGATCGTATAGGTTCCGTGCCACGAATAGCCGCGCGAAATCTCGCCGCTGATGGCTCCCAAGGTGCCGTGACCGACGCCCCAACCGCCGGGAAGACCGTGGATCAGGGCTTCGCGGTAACAGGTCATCAGGGCACTCTTGGCATTTTTAGCCGACCCGTAAACCTCGTTCAGGTCGACCGTTCCGGTCGTGTCCGGCATCTGCAGGAAGGTATCCTGGCAGGCGGAAAGGCCCAGCGATGCCGATATCAGTAAAGTAACGATTATCTTTTTCATAGTTCGGTGCGGATTAGAATTTCAGGTTTATACCGAAGCTGAAAACGCTCGTCAGCGGATAGATATAGGTGCTTCCGTCGGTAGTTTCGGGGTCGATGCCAATATCCGTCAGTTCGTTCTTGAATGTATAGACATTGTTGGCATTGAAGTAGACGCGCAAGGCACGGATACGGCTGCGAGCCAGCCGGCCGCGCGTCATATCGAACGTATAGCCCAATTCGATATTCTTGATCTTGAAGAAATTGCTCGACTTCATCCAGAAATCGCTCGTCAGGTAATTGTTGTCGCTGCTCGTCGTATCGAACGTCATCCGCGGGAAGGTGATCTTCTTGCCGGCAGCATAACGCTCGGCAGTCCAACGGCCGTCGTACATCCATTTCCAGGCGTTGCCCGCCCGCTTGAAGAACGGCATCGTGTAGCCGCTGTTCAGGTAATAGGAGCCGTTGGCCGTACCGATGAAGAGCACGCGCAGGTCGAAGCCTTTCCACCCGACCGACGCTTTGACGTTGAAATGGTACTCGGGATAGTTGGGATAACCGATCGGCGCGATGTCCTTATTGTCGATCAGGCCGTCGCCGTTGAGGTCTACGTAACGGATGTCTCCCAGCGTAGCCCGGTTGGCCGTATAGGTATTGTAGGGACGATTGGCAAGCTCCTCGTTGGTATTGAAAAAGCCGTCGCTGACCAGTCCGAAGCGTTGTCCGATCGAGAATCCGGTCTGGTTCATCCAGGGATAGGGATTCTCGGCTTCGGCCTTGTAGACGATCTTGTTGCGCGAATAGCTCACGTCGCCGCTGAGCGAATAACGCCAGTTGCCGATCTGGTCTTCCCACGAAAGGAGGAGTTCATAGCCTTGGTTTTTGGTAATACCGACATTTACCGGGGGAACCTTGTCGGAACTTACGCCGTAGATGATCGGAATGGTTCCCAGCGTGGTGAGGATGTTGCGGCGGTCTTCGCGGAACCAGTCAGCCACCAGCGAGAGGCGATTGCGGAAGAACCGCGCCTCGATACCCACGTCGTATTTCTTGGCCCGCTCCCAGGTAATGTCGGGATTGCCGATCACCCCTTCCGTAGCGCCGACCCAATAGGGATTCTGCGACGAACCGTCGGAGTTGCCCAGCCAGTAGCCGCCCTGATTGAGGTTATAAGTATTCGGCAGGTAGTAGAACCGCCGATTGCCTCCCAACTGGTCGTTACCGACCTCGCCATACGACGCGCGGATTTTGAGGAACGTCAGAATGTCGTTCTCGGGGAAGAATTTTTCCGAAGTGGGAACCCAACCGATCGAATAGGCCGGGAACCAGCCGAAACGGCGTCCCCTGGCAAACTGTTCGGTTCCGTTATAACCTACGTTGACCTCGGCCATGTAACGATCCTTATAGTTGTAGGTCACACGACCCACGAAGCCCATGACGCCCGAAGCCACATTGTACGAATCGCCCGGCATGGTATAGCGGGAAGCCTTGGCGAGCACCAGCCCGGAAACATTATGCCCGTTGAAACTGCCATGCCAGTCGATGCCCGCATCGAGGTAAAGCTTGTTCCAGTTGCTGTATCCCCACGACTCGAAGGAACCGGCACCCATGCCGCCGCCGAAGAAATCGAGCACGGTCGGGTCATTGGGATTGCGCTGCACCGAGTAGGTCGGGATCGAGGGTTTATATTTGACGATACGGTTGTAGTTGTCCTGGTAATTGACCGTGCCGTAGATACGCAGGCCATCCAGCAGGTAGTCCATCGTATGTTCCAACTTGATGGTATTGTCGAGCAACGAGTTGAAAATACTGTTCGTCCCAGCCGTCAGCAGGCTTACGATAGCGTTCTGCGAACCGAGCTGGCTGCCCGTCTTCACGGCCAGGGGATTCTGTTCGGAACCCGCCGTGCCGGCAAACCCGTTTACCAGGCGGCCGTCGATCATACCCGGAGAGATGAAGGGGTTGCCCTCGTAAATATACTGCATGATGCTTTTGTAACGCGACGACAGGTCATAGGGGTCGCTTCCGCTGCCCAGTCCCTGCGTTTCACCGAACTGCCCCGCCGTATTGATCGAGATCTTCCAGTTCTTGGCCACCGAGATGTCGAAATTCGACCGGAAATTATAGCGGTTGAACTTCGAACCCGTATTGGCGTCATGGTAGTGCACGTCCCGCGTGATGCCGGCCTGCGAGAAATAGCCGAACGATACGAAATACTTTACGCGTTGTGTGCCGCCCGCCACGTTGAGGTTGACCTGCATCTGAGGGGCATTGCGGTCGAACATCTCCTTATACAGGTCGCGGTTGGCATAGTAAAGTGCGGGTTGCTTCTTGAGCAGCTCCCGTTTTTCGGCCGAAAGGTTTGTCTTGGCATCGACCTCTACGGGCGTATAATCGCGGTTGTTCTTGAACTTCCAGAGATCGTAATCGTCGAAAATGTAGGTTGAAAGGCTCTCCGTTCCTGCGAAGCTGCGCTGCTCGTTGCGGATGGCTTCGTTGCGCAGCAGGGCATACTCATAGGAAGAGGTGCCCTTCTGGAAATTCGAAGCCCGCGTAAAGCCGTAGTTCATCGAAAAATTCACTGTCGGGGCTCCCGTGTTGCCGCGTCGCGTAGTGACGATAATCACACCGTTGGCACCGCGGATACCGTAAACGGCAGTCGAAGACGCATCCTTGAGGACACTGATACCCTGGATTTCATTGGCGTCCATCGCATTGAGCTCGGACATGGCCTGCTCGGAAGGTTGCTCCACGCCGTCGATGACGATGAGCGGGCTGGCCGATCCGTAGGTCGAGATACCCCGGATGCGGATGTTCGCAGCGTTATGCCCCGGTTCGCCCGAAGTCTGCAGCCCGCTTACACCGGGCGTGTTGCCGATCAGCGCATTGGAGATGTTCGCCACGGGCGTGGCCACCAAATCCGTACCCTTCACCTGGGAAATCGAACCCGTGACATTCACCTTTTTCTGGACAGCATAAGCCGTAACCACCACCTCTTCCGCAAGAAGCGACTGCTCCTGCAAGGTAATGTCCACCACGCTTTGCGCGCCGATTCTGACCGTTTGGGATGCGTAGCCGATAAATGAAAATTCGAGCTCATCCCCGGTCGACACCTTGACCGAATACTGGCCGTCGGCCATCGACGTAGTACCGCCCGCGGTACCCTTCACGATGATCGTAACTCCCGGCAAACCGGTTCCCTTCTCATCTTTTACGGTTCCGGAGACAACCCGGGACTGCGCCGCCGCCCATTGCGGAAGGGCACTGCTCAGGACAATCAGCAAACCGTACAGCAGGGACGTTTTGAAGAATTTTACCATAAGATTAAAGTTGTTTTAGGTTTTGCAGTTTGATATCATTCGACGACGACCCCCTCGGCCTGCCGGTACATCGCAGGGAGATCGGAGCTGAACAAGGATCGAGGACGGTCGTACATAATCTTGAAATCCGCCTCCGATACATGCCCCGGATAGACCGAGTAATAATGTTTATCGGATTCGTCGGAGACATACTTGTTACGCCACATGACCACCATCGAAACACGTTGGGTAGTCAGCGGGGCAAGGATACATTGTGTCCAGTAATCGGCCTTAGTGAAGGATTCCTGACCCGTTTCGGTGACGCCGCAGGGCTTCAACTTTTCACGGGAAAATTGCGTCAACGCCTTCAGGTTCGAAGTAAAGGCCGCCGTGTTGAGCCCGTGGTAGCAATCCATACCGATGAAGTCAACCCATTCGTCGCCCGGCCAGCGGAACGACAGACGTCCCCGCGCATCGGAATATTCCGAGTCCATCTGGGGTGAGATCGCATAGATGAGATTGTGCACCCCCCTGGTATCGCGGAGGTATCGCACGGTCATCCGCCAGAAATCAATGAACTCCTGCTCGGTCGTGCATTTCGAACCCCACCAGGGCCACTCCTGGGTGTGTTCGTGATAAGGGCGGAAAATAAAGGGAACCAAATTCCCGTCGGCACCTTTGAGATTGAGCGCAAAGTCTGCCAGCCGGTCGAGCCATTGCCGGTAAAGGGCATGCTGAGGGCTTTGCGGATCGAGAATCGCCCGAACGACACCCGTGTTGCCGTTGTCCCACGAATCCCCGCCCGTGAGCGGATTGTTCAGGTGGCAGCAGGCAACGATTACCTCGCCGCGGCCGTAGGCTTCGAGCATGACACGCCGGCGGATGGCATTCTCCTTCCGGTCGCTCTCATAGTCGGAGCGATTGTCCATGATAGGCGCCAGGTCGACGCTGAAGACAGCAGGATAGTCCCCGCAAACAGCCCTGGTATCCGAACCGCCCGGCACATCGTACCAGTAACGGCCGTACCACAGATCGTCGTGGTGTCCGAACATGAATCCCCTGGAAGCGACCGCCCACAGGTTCGAATAGAGTGCTTTGGTCTGATCCGTCGCCTGCGGGTCGACGATTTTCAGCCGGGTCGGTTCGTCCGGATCGGGATTGGGATTGGGATCGGGCTTCGGTTCATCGTCATCGGGATTATCATCGCCCCCGCCCGGAGCCGTGGAGGGAGGGGGCGGAATTTCGACGTCTCCGCCGCCGCACGAGACGGGAACAATACAGCACAAGGCAATGCAGCAGAATGCCTTTGCAAACAACAGGAATAAGCGGTTCATGGCGATCCCCGGGTTACTGCTGGCGCTTTTTCATCTTTACGATGAACCGCTGCGGATTCTGCACATACTTGTCGAAATCCGAATAGTCCGACCAACCCGGCATGGGGGTTCCGGCAACGGGAAACTCCAGGCCCTGGTTCATGATCTGACAAGAGAAGGACTTTCCGCTCTGCTCGTAGGTCAATGTCGTGGGCTCGCTGTAGAAAGTCGCCGTATGGGCCGTGCCGTCGGAGGCCGTGAAGGTAACCAGCCCCGTCTTTCCGTCTTTCCGCCACGTGCTCTCCCCTTCGGGAATGCAGCGGTAGAATTTTTTCAGGTCATGGCCCCCGTTCGAATTCCATTTGAAATCGGCATATTTGCCATCGGGGCCGGCATCGTTGTAACAGGTGCCGTAGGTGTCGCCCGTCTGCGAATCGACGCCCGTAAGCGTGATGGTCAACACGTTGTCATCCTCGACCATCGGCTTGTAACCGCCGTTCCAGTTCCAGTGTTTCCACATCAGCGACTGGCAGTAGCATCCGTCGTTGCTGCCGCCGAAAAACCACAGGGCGAAGGCGTTGCCGTTCTCATACTGCGATTCGTCATGGTTATTGACGTCGTAGTCCATGTCGTAAACCCCTTCGAAGGGCTCCACGAAGGGGTCGTAGGAGACCGTATAGGTTCGGGTTTCACCCGTTTCGGCCGTCACCACGATGTCGCAGGAACCCGAGCTCAAATCGATCGTCGAGCCGGCCTGAACCGAGGCCTTCGCATTGTATTGCAAGGTGATTTCTTCGACTTTGACTTTAGTCATGTCGGCTATTCCGCCCGTGACCAGTTGGAAACGGATCGTACCGGTTTCGTCGTGGCGCCAGTCGTCGGTAATGACCGCTTCCCCGACCTGGCTCTCCACGCGAAAGCCCAACGGCGTACGTTCGCGTAACCAGGGATCGACCATATCGGGGCCGGACGAATCGTTTTCGTAGCATCCGGCAAGAAGAGTCCCCGACACGGCACACAGGAAAAGAAGGATAGATTTTTGCATAGGATTTTGGTTGTTAGGTTAGTTTGCCATGTCCGGCCGCGAACCGCTCCGGCAGTCGGATTCCGCCGGAAAAAGGTCGCACCATTCACTAATGCAAATTTATACAAAACCCACACGCCCGTTTAATACGTTTTTAACCAAATCCGATGCATATAGCACCTTAACGGAACATTTCCGGGCCCGACGGTATCAGACGTAAATCTTTTTCGGAATGAACAAGATACGGAACTTATGAGGCGGCATGCCTTTCTTGCGTTTGAAAATGCGGTTGAAGTTAGCCATGTTGTTGAATCCGCAGCAGTAAGCGATCTCGGCGATGGTCATATCGGTGTCTATCAGCATGCGCGCCACGTGCCCCAGGCGGATCTCGGTCAGCGTATCGACGTAGCTCTGCCCGGTGACTTTCTTGATGAAACGGCTGAATGCCACGTCGGACATGCTGACCACGGACGCGACTTCGGAGAGGGAGATCTGCCGGTTGAAATTCTGGTTCATATAGGCGAAAACCGTCTCCAGGCGTGCTGAGTGGGACTTCATTTTCTTCTGGATAAAGGTCGTGTCCGAAAGCAGGCGGCGCTCCTGGCAAAGGGAGAGGCTGTTGAGAATCATCAGCATGTCCAGCACGGGCTTCATGCCGCCCGACGACCCCTGTTCGTACAATTCACGGATGCGGGGAGCGAGCAACTCGGTCGTCTCGCGGGAAAAAAGCACGCCCCGGCGGGCCTCATCGAAAAGCTGTTTGAGCGCTCCCATCGGATTGCGGTTCAGGAACTTGTCATCGAGCAAATCAGGACTGAACTGGAGCGTTATTTCATGGATTTCCTCCGATTTGCAGCGATCCGTAAACCAGGCATGGGGCGTATCGCCGCTCACCAGCACCAGTTCCATATCCCCGATCGTCCCCACATGGTTGCCGATTACGCGCGAAGCTCCCGCGGCATTGATTACCAGATTGAGTTCCATCTCCTTGTGCGTGTGGAGGGGGAAGTCGAAGCAGCTCTTCTTCCGCGAAAAAATCATGAAACAGTCGTTGTCGGTGAGCGGTGTGCTCTCGCGCAGTATTTCCATATGTCGGACTTTTAAGAGGGTTCCGGTTACAAAATTAAATAATTCTCACAATTCGCAAAAAAACACTAAATTTACCAACACCTATGTATTATATATAAAACCGGTCATGAATTCATAATTCATTAATTCATAATCTAATGCAACTCTCTTTTTTTAACGACGCAAGCCGTCCGGCAATCCAGAAACCGCAAAATAAGATTATATTCAATTAAAATAGTACAAGAAAATAGTATTCTTAATATGTAATTTTGAAAACCGGCCGATCCGTTTGTGTTTTTCTGCCGACCCACTTATATTATTTTAACCAAAAATGAACCCTTCCTCTTCCATTTCCCGGAGAACCCAGGTTCTCGTCACGGCCATCTGCCTGCTTGCAGCAGCTTATGCGCAAGCCAAAAACAGACCCCCCGCCGCATCGGAGCAGCAGCTCTTCATCGGCGAAGGAATCGCCGAAGCCGACACCGAATACGGCCCCGTCCGGGGATTCCTCCTGCGCAACATCTACTCCTTCCGTGGCATTCCCTACGGAGACGACACCGGCGGCGAAAACCGCTTCATGCCGCCGCAACCGCCGCACGCATGGCAGGAAATCCGGCCTGCGGTAGCTTTCGGGGCCTCATCACCTCAACCCTTCTACGACCGGCGGCCCGAATCCTACTCGATGTTTGTCGACCATTGGAACTACGACCTGATGGGCGAAGACTGCCTGCGGCTCAACATCTGGACGCCGGGCCTTGCCGACGGCAAACGCCGTCCGGTACTGGTATGGCTCCACGGCGGGGGTTTCACGCAGGGTAACGGCATCGAACAGGACAGCTACGACGGGGAGAATATCGCCCGCTACGGCGACATTGTGTTCTGCTCGGTAAATCATCGCCTCGGAGCGTTGGGTTTTTCCGACCTGGCCGGCGCCGGCGGTGAAAAGTACCGC
>NZ_FR893459.1:66245-146023 GCF_000435435.1 Alistipes sp. CAG:29
GGAGCAAACACCCCCCGCCACTCGGGCAACGCCGGGATGCTGGACATCGTGGCGGCTTTGAAATGGATACAGGCCAATATCGCGAACTTCGGCGGCGACCCTTCGAACGTCACCGTCATGGGCCAGTCCGGCGGCGGTTCGAAGGTCTGCCTGCTGTGCGCAATGCCCGCAGCCAAAGGACTGTTCCACAAAGCAGTAGCCTTAAGCGGCAATACCGTAAAAGCCAACAATGCCGACTATGCCGAACGGCTGGGCAATGCCATCCTGCACGAAGCCGGGCTGGATACCTCGCAGGTCGACTCGCTCCAGTCGGTTCCCTGGGAACAATACCTGGAACTGGCGAACCGGGCGCGGCAGCGGATGGCGGCCGAAGACCCGGGCTCCCGAAGCGGATTCGCTCCCGTGGCCGACGGCATAGACATCCCGAAGGGTATCTTCTTCGAGGGGGAAAACCGCACGACGGGCTCGGACGTCCCGCTGCTGCTCTGCTCGACGTTCCACGAATGGAACCCCGACCGGGACAACCCGGAACTGGAAAGCATCTCTTTCGAAGGGGTCATAGAGCGGCTCACGCCCCAATACGGAGCGCGTACCGCCAGAATCGTCCGTGCATATGCCGAAGCCTTCCCGGCCTGCCGTCCCATCGAAATCTGGGCGATGATTGCCTCGAACCGGCAGGGAATAATACAGACGGCCAACGCCAAATGCAATCAGCAGTCGCCGGTCTACATGGCGTGGTTCGGCTGGGAATCGCCGCTTTTCAACGGACGCCACCGGGCTTTCCATTGCATAGACATCGGGTTCTGGCTGCTCAACACCGACCGCATGGTCACACATACGGGCGGCGGCAGCGCCCCCCGCAAGCTCTCCCGCAAAATGGCCGACGCCCTGCTGCAATTCATGCGCACGGGTAACCCCAACTGCCGCGCCCTGCCCCGCTGGCCGCGCTACACGCCCCAACGGGGTGAATTGATAATCCTCGACTCGAAATGCAGGGCAGCCGAAGACCCCGACCGCTCAGCTCGCAACACCTTCAACGACTAAAACCATGCGTATCATGCTAAAAAAACTCCTGGCCCTGTCCCTCGCCGCCGGACTTGCCGTCCCGGCCGCGGCACAGACCATCCGCTCTTACATCACATGCCCTGACCGGTCGGAACTTTTCGCCCAGCAGAAGCATGCCGCCGAATTTTCGACCCAACGGCAGGAAAACAGAAACTACATCATAATCGACCCCCGGCAGAGCTACCAGCGAATCGACGGCTTCGGCTACGCCCTCACGGGCGGCAGTGCCGAACACCTGATGAAGATGTCGCCCGAGGCCCGCAAGTCGTTGCTGAAGGAGCTCTTCGACCCACAGCAAGGCATCGGCATAAGCTGCATCCGGCTGACGCTCGGCGCCTCCGACCTCAACAGCTTCGTCTTTTCCTACGACGACATGCCCGCCGGCAAGGAAGATTTCGAACTCAAACAATTCTCACTGGCACAAGACCTCCACGACGTGGTTCCGGTCATGCGGGAGATCCTGGCCATCAACCCCGACATCCAGATACTTTCCTCGCCCTGGTCGGCGCCGGCATGGATGAAAACCAATGCCGACGTGCGCGGCGGGCAGCTTCGCAAGGAGTGTTACGGAGTCTATGCCGACTATTTCGTACGTTATGTGGAAGCGATGCGCGATCACGGGATCGACATCGACGCCGTTACCGTGCAGAACGAACCCCTCAACTCGCGCAACACCCCCAGTATGTACTGGTTTGCCTTTGAACAGGCCGATTTCATCAAAAATTATCTGGGCCCCAAATTCCGGGAAGCAGGGTTGTCTACCGGCATCGTAGTCTTCGACCACAACTGCGACCGGCCGGACTACGCACTGGCTGTTTACAACGACCCGGAGGCCGCAAAATATGTCACGGGAGCTGCTTTCCATCACTACCGCGGCGACCTGAGCGCCATGAGCTACGTCCACGAAGCGCGTCCGGACAAGGAGATTTATTTCACCGAACAGATGACCACCGAACGTCCCGGACAACGGCAAATCGCAATCGCCCCGGCCGTCGAGCGGCTCATAGTCGGCATCATGCGCAACTGGAGCCGCAACGTGGTGCTGTGGAACCTCGCGGCCGATCCCCTCAATGACCCGCACACGGACAACGGCGGCTGCTCGATGTGCCAGGGCGCGCTGACCATCGACAAGGATTCGGTATCGCGCAACCTGGCCTATTACGTCATTGCCCACGCATCGAAATTCGTGCGCCCGGGCTCCGTGCGCATCGCCTCGACCGCTCCCGGCGACAGGAGCGTTTCCATCTGCGAAGACGAGCAGCGGCCCAATGTATTCCGCACGAACGTCACCGAGCATGCCGGCGTGGCTGCCAACGTGGCGTTCCGCACCCCCGACGGGCGAATCGTGCTCGTTGCAGCCAATGACTCCTGGTCGCGGCGCAGTATTCGTATCCAATACAACGGACGTTTCGCGGAACTCGAACTCGAACCGGGAGCAGCCGGTACTTTCGTATGGGACGAATAGCGAAATGGCTCGCAGCAGCGGCGCTGCTGCTGGCCGGCCTTCCGGGCCAGGCGCAGGAAAAAAACCCTTTCTCGACCGAAGGCTGGTGGAAACCGGCCGAACCGCCCTTCTCCCCCGCCGTTCACGACGACGCCTCAATTACCTTCCGGTTGCGGGCGCCCCGCGCACACGAGGTCACACTGCTTCTGGGAGAGTGGGAGGTATCCGAAATCCCCATGCAGCGCAACGGCAACGGAGTCTGGAGCGTCACGGTCGGCCCCCTGGAGCCATGCGTCTACCAATATATATTCCGTATCGACGGCTTCGAAACCATCGACCCCGAGAACCCCGCTGTCAAGGCCGGAACCACGGTCTACGGCAGCGTCGTGGAGATCCCCGGTGCTGAAAACCGCCGTTTCGACGAAGCATACCGCCCCGGAGGGGAAATACACACCCTGAATTACCGATCAACCCCTCTGGGTCGTATGCGGACATTGCGGGTTTACGTCCCCGAAGCTGCCGTCAGGCATCCCCGGCAAAAATTCCCGGTACTCTACCTGCGCCACGGGGGCGGGGACAACGAAAACAGTTGGGTTACGGACGGACGGGCCGCAACGATACTCGACAACCTGATTGCCGAAAACAAAGCCGTCCCGATGTACGTCGTGATGACCAACGGCCTGACCGACGGTTCATGGGCCGGAGGCAGCACCCCCGAGGGCATCGCCACATTAGAAAAAGAGCTGCTGGAAGATGTCATTCCCCTGGTCGAAAGGCGCTACCGGGTACATACCGACAAACGGCACCGCGCTATCGCCGGACTGTCGATGGGCGGCGGCCAGGCCTATGTGATCGGGCTGCGCAACCTCGACCGCTTTTGCGCCATCGGGCAGTTCAGTGCCGGCATACTCAGCGACGGACAGTTCGATTACGAACGCTATGTGCCCGGCGTAATCGGCGAGCCGCAACGCATCAACCGTAAACTGGAACTGCTGTGGATTTCATGCGGTACGAAAGACCCGCGATACCAGGGACACCTCGACACCGTGGACGACCTTCGCCGCCGTGGCGTACACTACGAATTCCACGAAGGCCCCTGGGGCCACGAATGGCAGTTCTGGCGACTTCAGCTGCATGATTTCGCACAGCGCATCTTCAAATAAAGACAACTTAAAACCACTGAAATGAAACGACTGCTTATTTGCCTTCTCCTGCTCCCGCTCTGCGGGACGGCCTTCGCAGGCGGCAAACGCCTGAAAGCGCCGGAAAAAACCGTTCTGCAAATGGTCGACCCCCAGGCGACACCGGAAACCAAAGCGCTTTACGCCAACCTCTGGTGCATCGGATTCCGCGGCGTAATGTTCGGCCACCACGATTATCCCTCCTACGGCATCGGCTGGCGGGGCGACCCGGATCGCTCGGACGTGAAAGACATAGTAGGCTCGCATCCGGCCGTCTACAGCCTCGACATGGCAGGTGTCGACGAGCGAAAGATCGAACTCCTCCGCGAAGCCCATAAACGCGGCGGCATCAGTATGCTGGTGTGGCACCAGAACAATCCCCTGACCGAAGGCCCCGGGAAAAAATACCCCGACGGCACGGCCTGGGACAACACCAAGGTCGTGGATCAGATACTCACCGAAGGCTCGGCGATGAACGTCAAGTACAAAGCCCGTCTGGACGATGTCGCCGAAGCATTGAAGAAGATGGTCGACGACGATGGCCGCCCCATCCCGGTGATCTTCCGTCCGCTGCACGAACACACCCAGACCTGGAACTGGTGGGGCCGCTCGGCCACGACCGACTCCGAATTCATCGCCTTCTGGCGCTTCATCGTCAGTTACCTGCGCGACACGAAAGGGATCCACAACGTAATATACGCCATTTCCCCGCAAATGGACGAAGTATACGACGATCCCGTGGGGCGTATACTTTTCCGCTGGCCGGGGGACGAATGGGTCGACTTGGTGGGCATCGACTGCTACCACGGCCGTAACCGCAAGGCATTCGAGTCGAACGTAAAGGCACTCGCCGAGGTGTCGGAGCGCGTGCACAAGCCCGTCGGTGTGACCGAAACCGGGCTGGAAAACGACCACAACGCCGACTATTGGACGCACGATGTATTGCCTGCGCTCCGCAACCGTCCCTGTTGCATGGTCGTGGCATGGCGCAACGACAATCCCCGCCACGCCTACGGGCCTTATCCTTCCGATTCGACGGCGGCCGACTTCAAGCTATTCTTTGACGATGCGCAGACTATTTTTGAAAACGACCTGCCCGACATGTACCGCATGCCCAAGGGCGTAACCGTAAAATAACGACCCATGCTGCGATTACTCATGTCCCTTATGGCCGCGTCCCTGCTGGGCGGATGCGCTTCGGACAATCTGAAAATCTCCCCGGTCAACCCCGACGCGTCGCAGGAAGCACGCCAGCTGCTCGAATTCCTATATTCCATCCGCGGCCGGTATACCCTCGCCGGGCAGCATAATTTCATCAGCGACCCCGGGCGTTACGACAGTGTCGTTTTCGCAATGACGGGCAAACACCCCGTGGTCTGGGGAAGCGATTTCAGTTTCAATGCACAAGGCGACAACGTCCGCGACTACCACCACTGCGGCCCGATGAACCTCACCTCGCCCTGGGGTGAGTGCCTTCCGAACAATAAATCGACCGAAGAACTGCGGCAGGGGCTCGTCGAAGAGATCAAGGCCCGGCACGCCGAAGGCAGGATCATCACCCTGATGTGGCACTGCTGCTTCCCTGCGGAATGCAACGACTGCAACGGTTCGTCGATTTGGACATGGAAGAACCGTCCCCCGCAACTGGTATGGGAGGAACTGACCACAGAAGGCACGCGCCTCAACCTGCAATGGAAGGCACAGATGAACACGGTCATTCCCTATCTCAGGCAACTGCGCGACGCCCGGATTCCGATCCTCTGGCGACCCTACCACGAGATGAACGGCGTCTGGTTCTGGTGGTGCGCCAAACCCGGCGAAAACGGATTCAAAAAGCTGTGGATCATGACCTACGACTACCTGACCCGGGTGCACGGGCTCGACAACCTGCTCTGGGTATGGAACACGAATGCCCCGCGGGACAAGCAGGGTGACGAAGCCGGCCCCTATGCCGACTACTATCCCGGTTCGGAATATGTCGACATATTGGCGGCAGACGTCTATCACCGCGACTACAAACAGTCGCACCACGACGACCTGAAAGCCCTGGCCGGCGGAAAACCGATCGCCCTTGGCGAAGTGGGGCAGCTGCCCGATCCGGAGAGTTACCACAACCAGCCCGACTGGACGTGGTTCATGGTCTGGGGGTATTTCATCAACAGCCAGAAAAGCGGCAAGTTGGATTCCGTCGCCGCGGTGCGGCATATCTACGACGATCCGCGCACGCTGACACTCGACCGAATCGACTTCTCAGACGGAACCTACCGGTTGCGACAATAACAGAAAGCTAAAAACACGAAGAGCCGCAGTCCTTCGGGACTGCGGCTCTTTTCATCCGAGCAGGGCGCTATGGCCGTGACAGGGCGTCGAGGCGCGACAATTCGTCGTCGGAGAAGGATGCATGCTCCAGCGCCCGGAGGTTATCTTCGATCTGGGCGACGGAGCTTGCCCCGATAATGACCGACGTGACACGTTTGTCGCGCAGCAGCCATGCCAAAGCCATCTCGGCAAGGGTCTGGCCGCGCTGCCGGGCGATTTCATGCAGGCCCCGGATCCGTTCCGACATCCTGCCCGTCAGCACATCGCGCCGCAGCGAGCCCTCCGTCGCCATGCGCGAGCCTTCCGGAATACCGTTCAGGTAACGGTCGGTCAGCAGCCCCTGTGCCAGCGGCGAAAAGGCCACGAACCCGGCCCCGGCCTCGGCATTGAGCGTCAGGATGCCCGACGTGTCGGGTTCGCGGTCGAACAGGTTGTAGCGATCCTGGAAAAGCAGGCAGGGCACGTCGCGTTGGGCCAGGTAACGGAAAGCGAAACGTGCCGCGGCCAGCGGGTAGCGCGACAGCCCGACATAGAGCGCCTTGCCTGCGCGGACGATGTCGACCAAAGCCTGGAGGGTCTCTTCGAGCGGGGTCTCGGGATCGTAGCGGTGCGAGTAGAAGATGTCCACATAATCGAGCTTCATGCGCCGCAGGCTCTGGTCGAGGCTTGCCATGAGGTATTTGCGAGAGCCCCAGTTGCCGTAGGGCCCCGGCCACATGTCGTAACCCGCCTTGGTCGAAATGAAGAGTTCGTCGCGGTAGGGTCGGAACGACTGCTCCATCAGACGGCCGAAGTTCTCCTCGGCCGTACCATAGGCGGGGCCGTAGTTGTTCGCCAAATCGAAATGGACGATTCCCCGGTCGAACGCGTAATGGGCCATCTGACGCACTTTGGAGAAGGTCTGCCCGCTGCCGAAATTGTGCCACATGCCGAGCGAAAAGGCGGGCAGCAGCACACCGCTGCGTCCCGCACGCCGGTAGGTCATGCCATCTTCGTAACGCGACGCGGCCGGCTGGTAAATAGGTTCGATCATAGCTGTCAGTTTATTTCAGTATCAAAACAAAAATATCCGGGAACATTATATTTTTCCGCCTGCCTCCCCGGGGGATGCCCAAGCGGGACAACCGTCCGCATAGTCGCCGGCGCAGCACCGAAAAAGGCGGTAGTGGCATCGGATATAACGGATACAAGGCATTAACAGGGAGCCTGCATATCCGATGCCGTCCGTTACTATATCTTGCAAAAGGACTCAGGATGCGATCAATGCGCTTCGAGCCAGTTGTCGCCCACGCCGTAGTCGACCACCAGGCGCACCTTGAGGGCGGCGGCGGATTCCATGCATTCGGTGACGATGGCCGCGACGCGCTCCTGTTCGGAACGGAGCATGTCGACGACCAATTCGTCGTGTACCTGAAGGATCACCTTCGACCGGATGCCTTCGGCCGCGAAACGGCGGTGGACATTGATCATGGCGATCTTCATGATGTCGGCCGCAGACCCCTGGATCGGGGCGTTCACGGCATTCCTCTCCGCCAGGCCGCGCGCCACGGCGTTGTGCGAGGAGATGTCGTTGAGATAGCGGCGGCGGCCGAAGATCGTCGAGACGAATCCCTCCTCCTTGGCCCTGGCGACCACATTGTCCATATACTCCTTGACCTTGGGGTAAGATTCGAAATAACCGTCGATAATGTCCTTGGCCTCCTTACGCGGGATTTCGAGCCGCTGGCTCAGGCCGAAGGCCGAAATGCCGTAGATGATGCCGAAATTGGCCGTCTTGGCACGGCGGCGCTCCTCGGAGGTCACTTCGTCGAGGGTTTTGTTGAAAAGTTTGGCGGCCGTCGCGGCATGGATATCCTCGCCGTGGGCGAAGGCCGCGATCAACGATTCGTCGCCCGAAAGGTGCGCCATCAGGCGCAGCTCGACCTGGCTGTAATCGGCCGAGAGCAGCAGGTGGTCGGAATCGGAGGGGATGAACGCCCGGCGGATGCGGCGCCCCATCTCTTCGCGCACGGGGATGTTCTGCAGGTTTGGATTGGTGGACGAAAGGCGCCCGGTAGCCGTGACCGCCTGGTTGAAGGAGGTATGGATACGCCCCGTCGTCCGGTTGACCAGCTGGGGAAGCGCCTCGACATAGGTCGAAAGCAATTTTTTGACACCCCGGTATTCGAGGATCAGGTCGACGATGCGGTGTTTGCGGGCGAAGGTCTGCAAATAATCCTCGTCGGTGCAGAACTGCTTGGTCTTGGTCATCTTGGGCTTTTCGGCGATGCGCATCTTGGCGAAAAGCACCTCGCCCAGCTGGCGTGCCGAGTTGATGTTGAGCGTCGACTCGCCGGCTTCGGCACGGATCGCGGCTTCCAGTTCGGCCAGCCTGCGGCTCAGTTCGACGGAGTATTCGGCCAGCGCCCCGGAGTCGATCCGCACGCCCGCCATCTCGATGTCGGCCAGCACGGCGATCATCGGCTCCTCGACCTCGAAATAGAGGTGTTGCAACCCGATCTTCTCGACCTGAGGGTAGAGCACGTGTTTGAGTTGCAGGGTGACGTCGGCATCTTCGGCGGCGTACTCCTTGACGCGCTCGACGTTCACCAGATCCATCGTCAGCTGCTTGGAACCCTTGCCGATCAGCGTTTCGATCTCGATAGGCTTGTAGTTGAGGTATTTTTCCGACAGGGCGTTCATGTTGTGGCGCGACTCGGGATCGAGCAGGTAATGCAGGATCATCGTGTCGTACTTGCGGCCCCGGATATCGAGCCCCAGGCGCCGGAGCACCATCAGGTCGAACTTGATGTTCTGGCCGATCTTGGCAATCCCTTCGTCTTCGAACAGCGGCCGCACGATCTGCGTATATTCCGCCGTATTTTCCTCCTTGAAGGGAATGTACCACGCTTCGAACGGCTTTACGGCCAGCGACATGCCGACGATGCGGTCGTTGAAGATGTCGAACCCCGTGGTCTCGGTGTCGAAACAGAATTCGTCGTATTTCCCGACCTCGGCGACCACTTCGCGCAACTGGGAGGCATTCTCCACGAGGCGGTAATCGTGGGGCGTGGTCTGCGCCGTCTTGAACTGCATGGCATCGGCTTCGGCCTGCAGTTCTGCGACGGGAACCTCGGCGGCGGGCATGTCGACCACCGGGTCGCCGAAGAGGTTGCCCTGTCCGACCAGCGCCGCGCGTTTGGCGGCGGCGGACTTGGCCCGAGCCATCTCCGCAAGCTGGGTCTGCGCCTCCTGGCGGGGGCCTTCGGGTTGCTCCTCGGGGGGCGCAAGGTTCGTAAGGTCGTTCATAAAGGCCTTGAAATCCAATTCGGCAAAAAGGGCCTTGAGTTCGTCGATATGGGGTTCGCAGACCGTGAGGTCTTCTTCGCGGAACGGGATGGGCACGTCGAGGCAAATGGTGGTCAGTGTCTTGGCAAGGCGCAGTTTGTCGCCCCACTCGGCGATCTTCTCGCCCTGCTTGCCCTTGATCTTCGAGACGTTGTCGAGGATATTTTCCACCGTTCCCCACTCCTGCACGAGTTTGCAGGCGCTCTTCTCGCCGATTCCCGGCACACCCGGGATATTGTCCGAAGCATCGCCCCACAGTGCGAGGATGTCGCGCACGAGGCTGGGGTCGTCGATGCCGTATTTCCCGCGGATCGCCTCCCGGTCGACGATCTCGATGCTCCCTTCGGCGCCCTTCTGCTTGTATATCTTGCAATTGTCACGTACCAGCTGGCCGTAGTCCTTGTCGGGCGTCACCATGAAGACCTCGTAACCCGCCTCGACGCCTTTTTGCGACAGCGTGCCGATCACGTCGTCGGCCTCGTAACCCTCGACTTCGAGGATCGGGATGCACATGGCTTCCAGCACACGCTTGACATAGGGGACGGAGAGGAGGATGTCCTCGGGCGTCTCGGCACGGTTGGCCTTGTACTCGGGAAATATCTCCCGGCGGAAGCTGCCGCCCTTGGGGTCGAACGCCACGCCCAGCAGGTCGGGTCGCTCACGCTTCTGGATGTCGCGCAGGAACTTTACGAAGCCGAATACCACGGAGGTATTCATGCCGGCCCGGTTGCGCATGGGACGCCCCAGAAAGGCATAGTAATACTTGAAGATCAACGCATAGGCGTCGACGAGAAACAGTTTTTTCATATATTCGATTTGCGTCAATAATAGTTCCCTTTCGATGTTTGCCGTGCGCCTATCCCTTGCGCCCGGGGCCTGTCCGGTAGAAATGTCGGGGTATGTCGTTCCGGCGGAACCGCCGGGCGGAAATCAGCGGTTGTCCTCGGCGAACCACTCGGCGAACGAGGTTGCGGTCTCATGCAGGCGGAGCGAATGCAGCTCCACCCCCAGGGGCAGGCGGCGTGCGATGCGTGCAGCGAAATCGCCGAGCATGTTTTCGCACGTCGGCTGGTAGTCCACCGTGACGATGTTGCCGAAGCGTTCGGCCAGCACCGCCCGCAGGGGAGCGTCGCGGCGTGTCGCCCGCAACACGAGCGCATGGTCGAAACGGGAAACGACCTCCTCGTTGACAATGCTTTTCAGGACACCGAAGTCCATCACCATCCCACACTTGGGGTTCGTGTCGTCGTCCGCAGGGCACCCTTTCACGGTCACGAACAACCGGTAGGAATGCCCGTGGATCTCACGGCACGGCCCGTCGTATCCGTCGAGGGCATGCGCGGCCTCGAACGAAAACTCCTTTGTCAATCTGATCACTGCCATATCCGCAAAGATATTCATTAAATGCGAAAGGAGAAAAGGTTTTCCGCACTTTTCACCTGCAGGATGCCTTTACGCCCCGTCCCGAATCGGAAAACGGAGGTGCGGGAAACCCCGGCCGCGTATCCTTCCCACAAAACCCGCCCCGGTTTTGATTTGTCCTTATTAATTTGTATATTTGTTACAATAAGCCTCATTACCCGATGAAACGTGTCCTGAATGATCTCACTCCGTTGCCAGGCAACGATCTGTTCATCACACAGTATTGGTTTGACAAACAGACCGATCCGCCCCTTCATTTCCATGAGGATTACATGCTCAGCCTGACCCTGAACGTAAAGGGGACACGTGTCACCGGACAATCGGTCGACAATTTCACGGAAAAAGACCTTATCATCATTTTCCCGCGCGTACCGCACTGTTACAAACGCGACGAAGCCTTTGCGGAGACCAATTGCGAGGCCGTCGCCGTGCAGTTCAGCCGCGACATGCCCAACTGGCAGATATTCGAAACGGAATCCATGCTCCCCATCCGGAAAATGCTGAGCCAGCCGGTCGCCGGGCTCTGGTTCGCCGAAAGCGTCGTAGACCGCGTCCGCGACAGGTTACTGCAACTGCCCGGGCTGCGGGGATTCGCATCGGCGTCGCTTTTCCTGAACATACTCAACGACCTGGCCACGGCTGGGCCGGACGAAACGGGGCCGATAGGTGCCCCGTACTACGAAATGCAACCCGACGGCAATGCCCGGATCAACAAGATCGTACAGTTCGTGGAGGGCAATTACCAACGTAAGATCTCGCTCGAAGACATCGGCGAAGAGGTAGGCATGTCCGCGACTTCGGTCTGCCGTTTTTTCAAAAAGTACACCCACCAGAACCTGTGGAACTACCTCAACGGCTTCCGCATCGTGCGCGCCGCACAGATGATCGTCGAGACCGACGACCCGATCGCCGAGATCGGTATGCGCTGCGGGTTCTACAACATCTCGAATTTCAACCGCGCCTTCCGCGAACGCATCGGCTCCCCGCCGGGCGACTACCGGCGCCAGTTCGGGTCGACGGTCATTTCGCCCGACGCGAAACAGGTCGAGGAGATAGGCCGCAAGCTGGATGAAATGCGCTGCGGGCAGGATTCGGCGGGGGGGGGAAATCCGGCGGCCAAAGTCCCGGCCAAGGGCTGACAAACCCCTTTTCAGGCACGAATGACAGCTTCGCGGACACACCGGCCTTGAAACCCTGCAACGATAAAAAGCGGCCCCTTTTCGAGAGGCCGCTTTTTATCGTTCCGGCATCCGGCCGGGATTAGCGCAGTTCGAGTTTGAAGGGATAATACATGACGATCCCCTGCTGCGAAGCAGCTTCCTGCACCTGTTTGTATTCCTTCATCATGACTCCCAGTTCCGAGCGGGTCATGGCCTCGCGGATGCTGACGTTGAGCGACGAGATGAACGCCGCGAAACCCGTCGGCTGCTCGATCACCTCCGTCACCCGGAAATTGTCGCCCAACCCGGCCTTGTCCGCAGCGACGGCAATGGCCGTCTTCAGGCCACCGTACGTGTCTATCAGGCCGATGCCGAGGGCGTTGTCGCCCGACCATACACGGCCGCCGGCAATGTCGAGCACCTTCTCGAGAGGCAGGTTGCGCCCCTGCGCCACGTTGTTGGTGAACGTCGTGTAAACCTTATCCACGCCGCGCATGATCGAAGCCCTTTCGGCTGGCGTAAGGGCCGAAGTCATGCCCATGCCTGCCGAGGTATTGCTCTTCACGGCGTCGAACGTGATGCCCAGCTTGTTCTTCAGGGCGTCGATGGTATTGAGGTACATGCCGAAGACGCCGATGGAACCCGTCAGGGTCAGTTTGTCGGCCACAATGACATCGGCCGGGCATGAAATGTAGTATCCGCCGCTGGCCGCATAGGAACCCATCGAGACGATGACGGGTTTCTCGGCCTTGAGCAGCTCCATTTCGCGCCAGATGACATCCGAAGCCAATGCGCTGCCGCCCGGGGAATTCACGCGCAGCACCACGGCTTTGACCTTTTCGTCGGCACGCACGCCGGCCAGCGTCGCAGCCAGCGTATTGCCGTAAATCTCGCGGCCGAAGCCCTCGCCGTCGACGATCGCACCGTCGGCATATACGATAGCAACCTGGTCGGCCGAAATATTCTTGAGGTCGGCACTGACCTGCGACGCATATTCGCCCAGGGTGACGAAATTGTATTGGCCGTCGGAATCGGACTGCACGCCCAGTTCGGCAAAGACGTCGTTCATCTGGTCTTCGTAGAGCAGGCTATCCACGAACCCGTGTTCGAGGGCATCCTCGGGCAACGAGACCTCCAGTTTGTCGGTGATCCGGTTCAGGGTTTCCAAGTCGATGCCGCGTGCCTCGGCCACCGAACCCGCGATGGTATTCCACATCGAATTGACCAGTTCCTGCATCTGTTCGCGGTTAGCGTCCGACATTTTGGGAAGTATATAAGGCTCGACGGCGCTCTTGTACTTGCAGGCCGTGGGGCGGAAAACCTCGGCTTTGACATCGAGCTTGTCGAGCAACCCCTTGTAGAACGCCAAATTGAACGAAAGGCCCGACCAGTCCATCCCTCCTTCGGGCTGCATGTAAATCTTGTCGGCCGCCGAAGCGAGGTAATACTGCCCCTGCGAGTAGGTTTCGTTATAGGCGACGACGAACTTGCCGCTCTGCTTGAAATCGACGATCGCCTCGCGCAGCTCTTCAAGCAGGGCTGAACCCGCCACGCCTCCGTTGCCGTTCATACGCAGGTAAATACCCTTGATCCGCGGATCGTCCTTCGCCGCCTCGAGCGCACGCAGCGCCTTCATCAGCGGAAGCATGCGCGTAGACTGGAGCGTCGCGAAATCGAAGCCGGCGAAAGGATCGCTCGACGGGGCATCGGTCAACACCTCCGAAAAATCGAGCTTGAGGATCGACTCGGGGTGTACGGCCACGCTTTTCTCCATCGAACCGGCAATGCCGAGCAGGATGAAAATCCAAAGGAAGACTACCAGTACCGATCCCACGACAAACGCGAGGATGGCAGCCAGGAAAGTTTTGATAAAATTCATAACGAAGTTATTTTTTGTTTGTCCTAATTTTGTTCCGATTCCGGTTTTCTTTCGCAAATATACAGAAATTATATGAAAAACAAATAAAATTTATCGTTTTTCGATAAAAAAGAAGGGTAACCTATATTTATTCTGTAAAATATACGTTATCTTTGCAAGGAAAGTCACTACACAAATATGGAAGAAAAAATCAGACATCTGCTCGCGTCGCTCGTTCATCCCGAAACGGGGCAGGATATCGTCAGCAGCGGTTTTATCGAGCATATCGCCTCGGCAGCCGGAAAAATCACCGTCGTACTCCGCTTCGCCAAGGCCCGCGACCCGTTCGCAGTGAAAATCAAAAACCAGGCCGAGGAACTGCTCAAACGCGAATTCCCCGGGGAAACGGTACTGGTAGTCATCAAGGAGGGCGGCGCCGCCCCGCGTCCCGAACCCAAGCTGAAGACGACTACGGGCGGCATCGCCAAGGTCATTGCCGTAGCATCGGGAAAGGGCGGGGTAGGCAAATCGACCGTCACGGCCAACCTCGCGGTCGCCCTGCGAAACATGGGATTCCGCGTAGGCATCCTCGACGCCGACATATACGGGCCTTCGCAGCCCAAGATGTTCGGAGTGGAAGGCTACCTGCCCGACGCCGTGCAGGAAGAGGGCGCAGACCACATCGTCCCTGCGGAGCCGATGGACATCCGGCTGATGTCGATCGGGTTCTTCATCAAACCTACCGACGCCCTGCTGTGGCGCGGAGCCATGGCCGTCAGCGCCCTGAAACAGATGATCCACCAGACCAAATGGGGGACGCTCGACTTCCTGCTGGCCGACCTGCCCCCCGGTACGGGCGACGTACACCTCTCGATCATCGGGGAGCTGAAGATCGATTCCGCGGTGATCGTCTCGACGCCCCAGCAGGTCGCCGTAGCCGACGTCGTGCGCGGCGTGGAGATGTTCTGCAACGAAAACGTCAACATCCCCGTGGCGGGAATCATCGAAAACATGGCCTGGTTCACCCCCGAGGAACTGCCCGAAAACCGCTACTACCTCTTCGGCAAAGGCGGTGCACGCCGGTTCGCCGAAGAAAAAGGTGTGGATTTCCTCGGTGAAATACCTATCGTACAGTCGATTATGGAAGGATCCGACGAAGGAAAGCCTGCTATGGGGATAGATCCGCGCGTCGAAAAATGGTACCGCGGAATCGCGGAAAAGATTGTCGAAAAGGTGATGAAATCGTGTTAGGAAACGTGTTGATAAACGGCGATAACTAATGATAACTTTCCGGTCGGAAGAGTTGCAAATTCCGGAAAGGGCGGGCATATACAAGATTTTCCGGAAACCAAAAAAAGTTATGGGAAATTATAGTCAGCCCCGAACCCCGGAAAACGGAACAGATTGTTCACAACAAACGGCTGTCGAAATGTTGACAACGTTTTTTGACAATTGTTGATTATAATTTCATACCTTTGAATACGAACCGGTTGTAACGAGAAATAGGAAACAGTTCGGGAGTAAAATGTTGAAAGATATTTTCCGCAATAACTTGTGAACAGTATCAACAGCTATTATTTCTATTCTTATTTCTTTATTAAAATTAAATTAAAAAGTAAAAATAAAAAATGAAGGTTGATAACTCCGCGCAAATCCGGAATCGGATCGAAGAACTGAAACGCGAGAAACACGCCGTCATACTGGCCCATTACTATACGCTGCCCGAAGTACAGGAGGTGGCCGACTTCCTGGGCGATTCGCTTGCGCTGTCGGTCAAGGCGCAGTCGGTCGATGCGGAAATCATCCTGTTCGCCGGCGTGCATTTCATGGCCGAGACCGCCAAGGTGCTATGCCCCGGCAAAAAGGTGCTCATACCCTGTCCCGAGGCGGGATGCTCGCTGGCCGAATCGTGCGACGCCCGCGACTTTGCGGCCTTCAAGGCCAGGTACCCGGGGCATACGGTGGTTTCGTATGTCAACACCACCGTCGGGGTCAAGGCGCTGACCGATATCTGCTGCACTTCGTCGAATGCCCTGAAGGTCGTGGAGTCGATCCCGGCCGACCGCCCCGTCATCTTCGCGCCCGACCGCAACCTGGGCGCTTACATCAGGAAGCTGACCGGCCGCGAGAATATGGTGATCTGGGACGGGGCGTGCCATGTCCACGAGGAGTTTTCGCTCGAAAAACTGCTCCGGCTCAAAAAGGAGCACCCCGCAGCCCGCATCGTCGTGCATCCCGAATGCCGGGCCTATATCATCGAGGTGGCCGATTTCGTGGGGTCGACGGCTGCGATCCTCGACTATTGCGGCCGCAACGGGGCCGATGAGTTCATCGTCGTCACCGAATCGGGCATCCTCGCCGAGATGAAGAGGCGCTATCCCGGCAAGACATTTATCCCGGCGCCCCCGGACGACGAGACATGCGGCTGCAACAACTGCAAGTACATGAAGATGGTGACGCTGGAAAACATCTGCGAATGCCTCGAGCGGGAGGCCCCGGAGATCGTACTCGATGAAGAGGTGCGCCGCAAGGCCGAGCGTTCGATCCTGAACATGATCAACATCAAATAATCGTTTATATATGAAGAAACTGTTTTTACTGATTGCAGCGGCGTGCGTGTCGCTGACCGCGGCGGCAGACGAAGGCATGTGGATGCTGCCTTACCTGCAGAAAATGAATATCCGGGACATGAAGGCGCGCGGATGCAAACTTTCGGCCGAGGATATTTACAGCATCAACAAATCTTCGCTCAAGGATGCGATCGTCATTTTCGGCGGCGGCTGCACGGGCGAGATCGTTTCGCCCGACGGCCTGCTGTTCACCAACCACCACTGCGGCTACGGGTCGATACAATCCCTGTCGTCGGTCGAACACGACTACCTGAAGAACGGCTTTTGGGCCATGTCGCGCCAGGAGGAGATTCCTGCCCCGGGGCTCAAGGTGCGTTTCATCCGTTCGATCAGCGACGTGACTGCGGATATTCTGGGCAACGTGCCTTCCACGGCCGGGCAGCGGGAATACGAACGGATCACCTCGGAGAATATCGCCGGCCTGACCGCTTCGCTGCAGGAGGCCAACCCCGGCATGACGGTGGAGGTCAAGCCCTTCTTCGAAGGGAACCAGTATTTCGCCTTCGTGATCGAGGTCTATACCGACGTGCGTCTGGTGGGAGCGCCCCCGACTTCGATCGGCAAGTTTGGCGGTGACACCGATAATTGGATGTGGCCGCGCCATACAGGCGATTTCTCGGTGTTTCGCGTCTATGCCGGACAGGATAACAGGCCGGCGGATTATTCGCCCGAAAACCGCCCTTACAAGGCCGAGAAGTTCCTGAAGATTTCGCTCGACGGCTAAGAGGAGGGTGATTTCGCCATGATCATGGGGTTCCCGGGTTCCACGCAGCGTTATATGACTTCGTACGAGATCGACGACATGCTGAACGTTTCGAACCCCAACCGGATCTTTATCCGCGGCGAGCGCCAGGCCATCCTCAAGGAGGATATGGCTGCCAGCGACAAGGTACGTATTCAGTATGCTTCGAAATACGCCACGTCGTCGAACTACTGGAAGAATTCGATCGGCAAGTCGCGCGGCATCCTCAAACTGGGTGTGAAGGAGCGCAAGCAGCAGCAGGAGGCTGCCTTCCAGGCATGGGCCGAGAAAAATACGCTGCCCGAGGAAGGGTATATCGACGCGCTGCCGAAAATCCGCGAAGCGATCGAGGGGCTGGCCGGCATCGACGATAACCGCCAGTATCTGGAAGAGGCTTTCCTGCGTGCGGTGGAGATACTGACCCCGGCAAGGATGTTCGACGGGCGGACGGAGATAAAGGATCCCGAAGCGGCCCGAAAGGCGATGGCCGGTTGGTATAAGGATTACAACGCCCCGACGGATCGGAAGGTGGCCAAGCGTATGCTGAAGATCGCCCGCGAGCATATGACCGACCTGCCGTCGTTCTATACGGAGATCGTCGACAAGGAATTCAACGGCGATACGGATGCCTATGTGGATTATATTTTCGATAATTCGTTATTTACATCGCAGGAAAAGGTCGATGAGCTGATCGGTGCTTTTTCGGCCGATAAGTATGCTGCCGACCCCATTGCCCCGTTTGTAAAATCGGTGTGGGAGAAGTATAACGCGCTTTCCCAGGCACGCAAGCCGGTCGTGGAAAAATATTACGAGGGAAGCCGTAAATACGTGGCGGGGCTAATGCTCCAAAACCCGAAAAAGGCGTGGGCTTCGGATGCCAACTTCACGCTGCGGCTCACCTATGGCCGCGTGCTGCCCTATTCGCCTGCCGACGGCATCGAATACAACTACTATACGACGCTCAAGGGCGTGATGGAGAAGGAAAACCCGCAGAACCCCACGGAGTTCACCGTGCCCGAAAAACTCAAGGAGCTTTATGCGGCACGCGATTTCGGCCGTTATGCCAATGCCCGGGGCGAGCTTCCGGTGGCGTTCCTTGCCGACTGCGATATTACGGGCGGCAATTCGGGTTCACCGGTGATGAATGCCAGGGGCGCACTGCTCGGGCTGGCTTTCGACGGTAACTGGGAAGCCATGTCGGGCGATGTGGCTTTCGAGCCCGATCTGCAGCGCACGATATCGGTCGACATCCGCTACGTGCTGTTCATCATCGACAAGTACGCGGGCGCAGGATGGCTGCTCGACGAGTTGGTGTTCGAATAACGATTCCGACCGCCGATAATTAAGAAATATGCCCCGGACTATGCCGGGGCATATTTTTACCCGCTGCTTAATGCGGGCCGATTCATTCCCGCGGTTTCCGTTTTGTTTTCTTATGGCGGGGCCCCCTTGTAGTTTGTAAACAAATAATGGGGCTTTGCTTTTTCTTTCCCTAAAAATTACTAATTTTGACAGAAATTAGTAATACTGTATATCTCAATATGGCAAAAGAGTTCAAGCGTTACCTCGTTACATCGGCTCTCCCCTATGCCAACGGCCCGGTGCATATCGGCCATCTGGCGGGAGTTTATATACCTTCGGATATTTACACGCGTTACCTGCGGCTGAAGGGCTGCGACGTGATTTCGGTCTGCGGATCGGACGAGCACGGCGTACCCATCACCATCAAGGCCCGCAAGGAGGGTGTGACCCCGCAGCAGATCGTGGATCGTTACCATAACCTGATCAAAAAGTCGTTCGAGGGGTTGGGAATGTCGTTCGATATCTATTCGCGGACATCGTCGGCGACCCATGCCGCGACCGCATCGGAATTTTTCCGCAAACTCTACGACGAAGGGAAATTCATCGAGAAAACCTCCATGCAGTATTACGACGAGGAGGCGCAGACGTTCCTTGCCGACCGTTATATCGTCGGCACTTGTCCCAAATGCGGGAACGAGCGTGCCTACGGCGACCAGTGCGAGAAATGCGGGTCTACCCTCTCGCCCGACGAGCTGATCGACCCGCATAGCGCCGTGTCGGGTTCGGTTCCGGTCAAAAGGGAGACGAAGCACTGGTATCTCCCGCTGGATCAATACGAAGGCTTCCTCCGCGAGTGGATACTCGATGGGCATAAGGAGTGGAAGACGAATGTTTACGGACAGTGCAAGAGCTGGCTCGACGGCGGATTGCAGCCCCGTGCCGTGAGCCGTGACCTCGACTGGGGCATCCCCGTGCCCGTGGAGGGTGCCGAAGGGAAGGTGCTCTATGTGTGGTTCGACGCTCCGATCGGTTACATATCCGCCACGAAAGACCTTACGCCCGATTGGGAAAAGTACTGGAAATCGGAAGACACCAAGATGGTGCATTTCATCGGCAAGGATAATATCGTGTTCCACTGCATCGTCTTCCCCTCGATGCTCAAGGCGCACGGGGGTTATATACTGCCTGAGAACGTGCCGGCCAACGAGTTCCTGAACCTCGAGGGCGATAAGATTTCGACCTCGCGCAACTGGGCGGTGTGGCTGCATGAATACCTGGAGGAGTTCCCCGGAAAGGAGGATGTATTGCGCTATGTGCTGTGTGCCAATGCCCCCGAAACCAAGGATAACGACTTTACATGGAAGGATTTCCAGGCCCGCAACAACAACGAGCTGGTCGCTGTGCTGGGAAATTTCGTCAACCGTGCGCTGGTGCTTACGCAGAAATATTACGGCGGCGAGGTTCCTGCCTGCGGAGAGATGAATGATTATGACCGTCAGACAGTTGCGGAAGTAGCTGCCGTGAAGGGTTCGCTCGAGGCCAATATCGAGAACTACCGTTTCCGCGAAGCCCTGAAGGATGCCATGAACATTGCACGTATCGGCAACAAGTATCTGGCGGACACCGAGCCGTGGAAAGTCATCAAGACCGATCCCGGGCGCGTGAAAACGATTCTCAACATCGCGTTGCAGATTACGGCCAATACGGCGATTGCCATCGAGCCTTTCATGCCTTTCTCGGCGTCGAAGATCCTGAAGATGCTCGCCGTGGAGAAATTCGGATGGGAGCGCCTCGGGGCGATGGATCTGATCGCTGCCGGGCATAAGATCGGCGAGGCGTCGTTGCTCTTCGAGAAGATCGAGGACGACGTGATCCAGCGCCAGTTGGACAAGCTTGCGGCGACGAAAGAGGCCAACCTGGCTGCTGAAAATTCGCAAAATATTGAACCTCAGAAAGATACGATACTGTTTGACGATTTCCAGAAAATGGATATCCGGGTTTCTACGATCCTTGCGGCGGAAAAGGTCGCCAAGACGAAGAAATTGCTGAAATTGACGGTGGACACGGGGATCGACCAGCGGACGATTGTTTCTGGAATTGCGGAATATTTTACGCCCGAAGAGCTGATAGGGCGCAGGGTGCTGGTTCTTGTGAACCTTGCTCCCCGTGAACTGAAAGGGATCTTGTCGCAGGGCATGATCCTCATGGCCGAAGATGCTTCGGGAAAATTGCTGCTGCTGGGCCCCGACGGAAATACGAATAACGGTGCTATCGTAGGATAATACGGTCTATGGATCAATTGGCGGTTTGCTTTTATCCGTTTTCCTTTGCTGTATGGGGATAATTTAGAAAAACCTTTAAATTTTACTATAATGGAAAATATTGATTGGAGTGCCTTGGGTTTCGACTATCACAAGACCGACGTCAACGTCCGTTATTATTTTACGGATGGTAAATGGAGTGATATGGAGGTTACGAGCGACGAGTACATCAAGATGCACATGTCGGCTTCGTGCCTGCATTATGGCATCGAACTTTTCGAAGGGCTCAAGGCCTTTCGCGGGGTCGATGGGAAAGTCCGCCTGTTCCGTGTCGAGGACAATGCCCGCCGCCTCCGGTCTTCGGCCGAACGTCTTTGCCTTCCGCTGCCGACCGTCGAAATGGTCGTCAATGCCTGCGTCGAGGTCGTTCGGCGGAATGAAGCTTATATTCCCCCCTACGGTACAGGGGCCTCGCTCTATCTGCGTCCGGTGATGTTCGGAACGACGGCCGGCCTGGGGGTCAAACCTGCAAAAGACGCCTTGCTGATTGTTTACTGTTCGCCTGTGGGTGCTTATTTCAAGGAGGGAATCAAGCCGATCCTGGTTGCCATCGACCGTGAACAGGATCGTGCTGCTCCACGTGGAACAGGCGATGTGAAGGTCGGCGGAAATTATGCGGCCAGCCTTTTGTCGGGTGAAAAGGGTCATAAAATGGGTTATTCGAATATCATGTACCTCGATGCGGCGGAGCATAAATACATCGAAGAGTGCGGAGCATGCAATTTCTTCGGCATCAAGGATGGCAAATACATCACTCCGAAATCCCCTTCGGTGCTTCCGTCGATTACCAATATGAGTCTCCGCCAGTTGGCCCGCGATATGGGGCTTGAGGTCGAAGACCGAAAAATCCCGGTCGAAGAACTTGCTTCTTTCGAGGAGTGCGGAGGCTGCGGAACGGCTGCCGTGATCTCCCCTATCGGCACTATCTATGACATGCAGACGGAAAAAACCTACTCATATGGTGATAAGGTTGGTAAAGTTTCTATGGAATTATACACCCGATTGCAGGATATTCAGTACGGACGGGCTGAGGATAAATACAATTGGTGTACGATTGTCTTGTAGAATACGAACATATTGTTAAGAGGCCGCTTTATAGCGGCCTCTTTTGTTTTTTTGTGTTAAGGGTTTTGTATATATGTTCCACGTGGAACACTACCCTATCTTCCGAATTTTACTAAAAGAACATTTACGTCTGCGGGAGAAACTCCGGGTATGCGAGAGGCTTGCCCGATGTTTTCAGGCCGAATTCGGGATAGTTTTTGCCGGGCCTCGATAGTCAGGGAATTCATCGAGTGAAAGTCGAAATCCGCGGGAATTCGTATGTTTTCGAGCCGATGTAGCTTTTCTGCAATGAATTTTTCGCGCTCAATATACCCTTTATATTTGATTTGGATTTCTGCCTCTTCGATCACCTCTTCCTCCATCCGGTTCGTTTCGATGAATTTTCGGAGCTTCGGCAGGACGGCTTGCAGCGAATCGAACGAAACATTATTCCGCATTAGTATGTCGTAAAGCTTCCTTCCCTGTGATAAAGGTTCGGAATTTATTGCTTTTAAATAGTCGTTAATTTCGGCTGCTTTGATGCTCTGTTGGCGAGTGAAAGAAATAAGCGATTCTACGAGCGTATTTTTTTTGACGAAATAGTCATATTTTTTTTGGGTAATAAGCCCGATTTTATATCCGATAGGAGTAAGCCGGATGTCCGCATTGTCCTGCCGGAGCAGGATGCGGTATTCTGCACGCGAGGTGAACATGCGGTAGGGCTCGTCCACCCCTTTGGTCACAAGGTCGTCTATCAACACTCCGATATAGGCTTCGTCGCGCTGCAATACGACGGCCTCCTCCCCTTTCAGCATCCGGTGTGCATTGATCCCTGCCATCAACCCCTGGGCTGCGGCCTCTTCGTATCCGGTCGTCCCGTTGACCTGCCCGGCGAAATAAAGGGCGGAAACGAGTTTTGTTTCGAGCGAATGGTGCAGTTGCGTGGGTGGGAAATAGTCGTATTCGATGGCATAGCCCGGGCGATAGATGTGCAGGTCTTCGAATCCCCGGATTTTATGCAGTGCTTCCAACTGTATTTCCCAGGGCAGCGACGAAGAAAAGCCGTTGAGGTAGTATTCGTTGGTGCTGCGTCCTTCGGGTTCGAGGAAGAGCTGGTGCTGGTCTTTGTCGGCGAATGTACGCAGTTTGTCTTCGATGCTCGGGCAGTAGCGCGGCCCGATTCCCGTTATCGTCCCGTTGAACAGCGGCGAGCGGTCGAACCCTGTGCGCAGGATGTCGTGCACCTCGGCCGACGTGTAGACCAAAAAACAAGGGAGTTGGTTTTTAACCGGTTGTGTGTCAGGTGAAAAGGAGAATTTGGCCGGGTTTTCGTCTCCGTATTGCGGTTCGAGTATTTCGAAGTCGATCGTGCGGGCATCGAGGCGTGCGGGTGTCCCGGTTTTCATACGCCCGGTTTCGAATCCGATTGCGCGCAGGGATTCCGTGATCCCGTGCGAAGCGGCGTCCCCTGCCCTGCCGCCCTCGGCGTGCGATGTGCCGCAGTGCATCAGCCCGTCGAGGAACGTGCCGGCGGTAAGTATGACGGCTTTACAAGCGAATTCGATGCCCATGCGTGTCCGTACGCCCGTCACGCGTGGTTTAGGTGCAGAGGTATCGAACAGCAGTTCGGTGGCGGCGTCCTGCCAGATGTAAAGGTTCAGCGTGTTTTCGAGCGTATGGCGCCACTCCTCCGAGAAACGGGTTTTGTCGCATTGTGCACGGGGACTCCACATGGCCGCACCCTTCGAACGGTTGAGCATCCGAAATTGGATAGCGGTGAGGTCGGTAATGCGTCCCATCTGTCCTCCCAAAGCATCTATCTCTCTGACTATCTGTCCCTTGGCTACTCCACCGACAGCCGGGTTGCACGACATGGAGGCCATTTTGGACATGTCCATCGTGAGCAGCAGCGTGCGCGACCCCAGGCGTGCGGCAGCCGAGGCCGCTTCACAGCCGGCATGTCCGCCTCCGATGACGATTATATCGTAGTCGAGTGTCATTCTTCTGGTTTGTTTTCTGTCTGCAGATCGACGCTGCCGCTGTTCCTCCCGGCGATCAGGGCCTTGTAATCAGGCTCGTCCCAATCGATTTCGTCTCCGTCGGGCGACTCCGTGAAATCCCATTCGATAAGATCCATTTCGCGGACTGTTTCAGGCGGGGCATAAAGACCGAGGTACCGGGGATTTTCCGGCTCCTCTCCGCTGAACGCGAAAACGGCGATTTTGCGCACGGGATCCACGATGTAGACGTCTACCTGCTGTATATCCAGATAACCCGCCGTTGTCCGGAAGCAGTAGTGCGTGGGGTCGATGCGCTCGAAAGCGTCGATGATCGAAGGAAAAGGGCCGTCCATCATTTGCCGGACGAACAGCGATTCGGTGATCCATATCGGATACCAGTAGAGCATGTCCACGTAATACTTGCCCCGGTAGGAACATATCGGAATCCATGCCCGGGGACACTCCTGCAGCGAATAGACCGGGAGCGGTTCGGGATGCTGCTCCTTGAGTAATTCAAGGTATTGCGCGAAACTATCCCTGTTCCAATCGTTGTAACCGGGTGTCGTGCACGAGGCGAGCAGGCGGTAGGACTCCGATTCCCGGTTCATTTCGATATATGCCCTGCAATGCGAGGTGCGGTCGTGTTCGGGATCGTAAACCGATGATTGGTAAAGGAACGTCGTGTCGTTCTCCACGAAAGGCCCGTGCCGTTCGAAATTCCGGGCTTCCGGGTTTGCTTCGGGGATGGAATCGCACACAGGGGCGACGGCCGTTTCGGCGACGGCGGAATCGGCGGCAGGCAAGGCTGCCGTAACGTTGTTATCCGTGTTGTCATTCGCTGTCCTGCGTCCCAGGCAGCCGGCGGACAGTAATCCGATAAGAAGAATCAACAGTCGTGTTTTCATGGATTCAGGTATTATTCTCCGGGTTCTCCCAGAATTTAAGGTATTTATCCTCCTTGCGATGCATCTGCGCGTTGGTGCGGGGCGTCTTGTCGCCCTGGCCGCAGAGGTGCAGCACGCCGTGTACGACGACCCTGCGCATTTCCTGGAGCGTCGTGCAGCCGTATTGCCGGGCATTGTCGGCTACGGTCTCGACGTCGATGAAAATGTCGCCCGAAACGATGCGTTCGCCTTTGCGGTCGCTGTAATCGAACGTAATGACGTCGGTGAAATAGTCGTGCCCGAGCCACTGGCGGTTCATCTCCAGGAGCCGTTGCGCCGAGCAAAAAATGTAGCTCACATCGCCCAGCGTATACCCTTCCGCTTCGGCCACTTCGCGCAGCCATGCCGCCGTCAGGCGTTTCTGCGGCAGCCGGAAGGTACAATCTTCGTTATAGTATCGTATTGCCATGTTTGAAGGACGGCCCGAGGCCGTAATCAGTCTGTAAATCTTTGCAAAAGTACAAAAATAATACAGATGAAAACGTCCCGGCGGGCTTTTTCTCGTTGTCCGTGTCCGGGTGGCATTCCGAAGCTGCATCTGCCTTCCCCGCAGGGAAATTCCGGAAAATTAAAAAAAATATTTTTTCAGAAAGGGAGCGGTTTTAGTTACGGATCGTAACTTTTATTTCCGACCCGGGGATACATTGCCGCCATGTCCTGGTTTTTTGTTTCATATTGTTCTGATATACAATTTCTTATTGATATATCGGGGCGAATAACGATACGGAAAAACCGTTATATTTGCCTCGTCACGAAGTATTAACCCAAAAATCTCTCAAAATGAAAATCTTCAAAATGCTTACCGCGCTTGCGGCTTTTTTTGCCGTGGCGTTGTTTTCGGGATGTGATGACGACAAAGGATCCGAACCCGATCCGCAGCCTGTGAAACTCGCTTCGCCCGGGATTGTCTTCAAGGACGTCAAACCCACGTCGTTCGCGGCCTCGTGGACGGCCGTGGAGCATGCTGCGGCTTTCGGTTATAAACTGCTGACGACTGAAGGAGGACAGGAGGTCGTCGTGGCTGAGATCGCTTCGTATGATGCCGTGGAAGTCTCTTTTTCGGGGCTAAAACCCGCTACGGAATATACGCTCGAAGTCGTTGCGCTGGCCGGAGACGCCCCCGGATATACCGATTCGGATCCGGCAAAGGCTTCGACGACGACAGCCGACGAACCGGTCGTCGTGACGTCGCCGTGGGTCGATGTCGAGTTTTCTTACGAGACGGTCGGCGGAAAGGGGACGTTGCGTGTCGCCAACAAAGCCAATGTCAAGTGTGCGCATTTTTATTCGAGTACCGAGACGGTGAATGTCATCGGCGACGGGTATGATGACGAAAAGACGCTGATCGGTTATATCCTGATGGATTACGAGGACGGTGTGCCGGGCGTTTATATGGACACGGCCGGGCACAAGTTCAATAACAACGGCGCCGGGTTCAAGGCCGGGGACAAGCTCTTCTACTATGTCGTGGGCGTGGATGCGGCCGATAAACCGGGCGACCTGAACTGGTTTTGGGTCGAAATCCCCGCCAACATAGGCGACCCGGTGATTATCCTCGATTCGCCGGAGGTCTGACGACTTTCCGGAATAATTGGTAAGCGGGATCCTGTTTTTGCGGGATCCCGCTGTTGTATTCCGTTCTGGCCAGATACAGGGCTGCGGAAAAGGTTTTTTTGATCCGGAAAAGGTCGACGGGAGAGCTGGCCAGGTTTAGAGCGGGATTTCTGCCCGCCGTTGCCAAAAATATTTGATGGGATTTATCCTTCGCCCGAAACGGTTTTTCGGCGTGGCGTGTCCGGGGTTACCGTTCGGAAGGATTCCCGATCCGGTATTTATTGTCGGTGTTTATCGTTCGGAAGGGTTCCCGGTTCGGTGTTTATCGCCGGGGTTTACCGTTTGAAACAGTTTTCGGCGCGGAGCTTCTCGCCGGGGTTCGGCGGGTAGATGCCGAATACCAGTTTGTACTCGGTTTCCATCGTCATGATGTTGACCGACGAGCCGATGGTGCCCAACTGTTCGTTTCTTGCCACTTTCTGGCCCTTTTCAACGCATATCGACCCCATGTTGGCATAGGAGGTTATATATTCGCCGTGAGCCACGAAAACGTCGTATTTGTTCGTGATGCGGTTGCGCTTGATTTCGACGACCTTTCCGTCGTAGATCGAAATGACGTGCGCACCCTTGGGGCCGGAGATCTCGGCCATGTTTTCCTTGTAGCGTTTTACGGAACCGGCCGTGACGGGAAGCCTCAGCCCCGTGGTCTTGGTCGAGAACGACGCACCCTCGGTATTGCCTTTGGTGAGTTTGCGCAGCTCGCTGATGGCCACGTCGAGCTGCTGTTCCTGCGACAGTTTGCGTTGCAGGGCCTGTTTCTCCTTTTGCGACATCTGGCGAATATTGGCCCGGGCGTTGCGCGAATCGCGCTGGAGCTTCTGTTTCTGGGCGGTGAGGTTCTGCGTCACCGAGTCCAACGAGCGTTTGCGGCGGTCGAGCTGCGCCTTCTCGTGGGCGACCTGTTCCGAAAGTGCGGCGATGTCGTGCAGTTTGCGTTCGCGCATCGAAGCCACTTCACGCAGGTTGGTGATCTTTTTCGCGACGTCGGTGAAGTCGCGCGACGAAAAAATGTAGGTCAGGTAGTTGTTGTGCTTATAGTTGCGGTAGGCCTCGCGTACCATCTCGGCATACTGCGTGCGGTTGCGCTCCAGGGCCGAGCTGAGATCGCCGGCGACGCTGTCCGTACGGGATATCTCCTTGCGAAGCAGGCGCGCCTGCTTCTCGGTCTCTTCGAGCAGTTGGTTGCGGGAGTCGAGCTGGCGCGCCAGGCGGCGAACCCGTTCCTCGGTGGCGGCGCGGCCTTCCTGTATCTTCGAGATCGCGCGTTCCTCGTCGGCAATCCTCTTTTCCAGGGCGGCGATGACCCGTTTCTGCTCTTCGATGGCATCGCGGCCCCCCTGCGCCGCAGCGGTAAAGGCGGCGAACAGGAAAAGGAGGGTCAGTATGCGGGCGGGCTTCATCACGGTCACTCTTTTTCGGCTTTGCCCTGTTCCATGCGGCGGGTGATCTGGTCGGCGTCGTAGCCCTTTTCGAGTCCCTTGCGCCAGTATATTTCGGCCATGAACTGTTCGCCCATGGCATGCAGGATATCCCCGTAATGAACCAGCAGCGCCGCACTCTCCTGCCCGTCGAGGGCGATGGCCTGCTGCATCACCTTCTTGGCCTCGGCCGTGCGTCCCAGCTTGAAGAGCACCCAGGCATGGGTGTCCAGGTATGTGGGGTTGTTGTCCGTGAGGGCGATGGCGCGGCTCGACATCGTGAGCGCCTTTTCGAGTTCACGCCCTTCGAGCGAGAGGAAATAGGCGTAGTTGTTGAGTACCATGGCGTTATCCGGATCGTAGCGCAGGCTGTGGTCGTAGGCTTTGTAGCACTGCTTCATATCCGCCCGGAACGAACCTTTTCGGACAGCCCGGGCGAAATCGTCGTCGATGTCCTGTTCGCCGGCGGTGGCTTTCTGGTGCCAGGTGTCGCCGATAAATCCCCAGATCACGCTGCGCAGCGAATCTGTCCGGGCATAGCCCAGCGATTGTTTGTAGGCTTTGATCGCCTGGGGGTATTGTTTGGAATAATTCAGCGTATGCCCTTTCGAGAGGTGGAAATCGACCTGCCCGGGAAAGAGCTCCAGGGCGCGCCCGATATAGCGGTTCACCGAATCGGGATGCTGAAGATAGCTCTCGATGTCGATCACCGAACGGAAATACTCCTCGACGGGCGGCTGGTCGTCGAGGTGGAGCTTGTAGAGCGCCAGCGCCTGTTCCAGCTCGCCCGAGGCGATCAGGTGTTTGGCATAAAGTTCCACGACGCGCCTGTCCTGCGGGTAGCGGACGGCAAGCGTCGAGGCCAGCGTATTGAGCTGGGGGTAATATTCGCGGTAGAAACGCATGTCGGAGGTGAAGATCCCGAAACGCTTGATCTTCGTGTCGAGCGGCATCTTGTCCGACTCGAAAAGCCGCTGCGTAACGTCCAGCACCGCCCGGTAATCGTGTCGGCCGTTGTAGAAATCGGCCAGCGACATGAGCGTCCCCACGTCGGTCGAGTCGATCTGCAATGCCCGGTCGTATTCGGCCTTGGCCAGCGAATCCTTGCCCAGAATGCCGTAGAGGTCGGCCAGCACGACGTGGTGTTCGGCCTCGTAAGGCACCGCTTCGATCATGGCCTCGGCCTCTTCGACGGCCTTGTCCATCTGGCGCGTAGCGACCAGCAGCTGCCGTTTCATGGTGCTCAGCACCGGGATGCGGCCGAAGCGCACTTCGGCCGAGTCGAGCGTGGCGATGGCCGAGAAGGGCTGCTGCGCCTGCTCGTAGAGGGCGGCCAGAATCCGGTAGTTGTCGGGGTTCTGCGGCTCGTCGTTGCGCAGGCGGCGGTAGACGGCCAGCGCCTCGTCGTAACGGCGGGCATAGATGAGTGCCTGCCCGAGGAACTGGTGGTACCACTTGTTGGCGGTGTCGAGCCGGAAGGCCGTGCGTGCCAGATCCACCGCCTCGTCGGGCGTGGAATACATGCCGTTGGCGGCCATTTCGTAATAGGCCGGTGCGAAGGTCGAGTCGTTGCGGATGGCCTCGACGAAGAATTCCCGCGCCCGGACGGTGTCACGGGCAATGGCATTCTGTTTGATGCCTTCCGTATACAGCCATACGCTGCGCAGCGAATCGGGATAGCCGGGCGCGCCGGCGGGGCCTTTCCCGGCGGCGAATGCCGAAAGGAAGAGCACGCAGAGTACCGTGATCGCTGTCAGACGTTTCATGGGCCCGGTGGTTTTAGAGTGCCGTGTCGAACTGGTGGAGGAAACGCACGTCGTTCTCGAAATAGAGGCGCAGGTCTTTCACGCCGTATTTGAGCATTGCGATGCGTTCAATACCCATGCCGAAGGCGAAGCCCGAGTATTTTTCGGGGTCTATGCCGTTTGCCTGGAGTACGTTGGGGTCTACCATGCCGCAGCCCATGATTTCGAGCCAGCCGGTACCCTTGCACACCGGGCAGCCCTTGCCCCCGCAGAGGTTGCACGATACGTCGACCTCGGCCGAAGGTTCGGTAAAGGGGAAATACGACGGGCGCATGCGGATGACGGCCTGCTCGCCGAAGACCTCCTTGGCGAAGTAGAGCAGCGACTGTTTCATGTCGGCGAACGACACCCCTTCGTCGATGTAGAGGCCCTCGATCTGGTGGAAGATGCAGTGCGCGCGGTACGAAATGGCTTCGTTGCGGAACACGCGGCCGGGGCAGATGACACGGATGGGCGGTTTCTGGTGCTCCATGGTGCGTACCTGGATCGACGAGGTATGCGTGCGCAGCAGGATGTCGGGATCCTTTTCGATGAAGAACGTGTCCTGCATGTCGCGTGCCGGATGTTCGGGCGGGAAATTGAGCGCCGAGAAGACATGCCAGTCATCCTCGATTTCGGGGCCGTCGGCGACGGTGTAGCCCAGCCGCGAGAACACCTCGACGATCTGGTTCTTGACGATCGAGATCGGGTGGCGCGACCCCAACTGCTCGGCCGAACCGGGGCGGGTCATGTCTTCGGTCGCGGCGCCGTCGGCGGAGATCGCGTCCTGCAGTTGCTCGCGCAGGGCGTTTATGCGGTCGAGGGCGGTGGCCTTGAGCTTGTTGAGCTGCTGCCCCATTTCGCGCTTGAGCTCCGGGGCCACCGTCTTGAACTCTTCCATCAGGGCGTTCAGTTCGCCCTTCTTGCCGAGCACTTTGATGCGGAACTCCTCGATCTCGGCCGCTGCCTTCGGTTTGAACTCTTCGACACGTCGGAGAAGTTCATTGATTTTGTCGGTCATATTTTGATTGTTTACGCTTTTTTCCGTATTTTTACCCGTCTTATTACGGTATATATAACGTGCAAAGTTATAAAAAAATTGAGATATGTTGCGTAAAACCCTCTCATTTATCTCGGTGCTGTTGCTCGCTGCGACGGCTGCCGGGGCGCAGAACCCCGACGACGGGACTGCACGTCCCCGCTCGGTGGGCGTCGTGATGAGCGGCGGCGGCGCAAAGGGACTCTACCATATAGGCGTGCTCGAAGCCCTCGAGGAGAACGGCGTGCCGATCGATTACGTGGCGGGCACCTCGATGGGCTCGATCATCGCGGCCATGTATGCCGCGGGCTACTCCCCTGCCCAGATGCGGGAGATTGTCGCTTCGGGCGTGGTCAAGGAGTGGGTGTCGGGGCGTATCGACCCCCGCTATACCCCCTACTACCAGCAGATCGGCCACAACCCGTCGTTTATCAGCGTGCGCCTGAACCTGGGTAATTCGGGCAAGCGTTTCCGTGTGACGAACCTGATTTCTTCGACGCCGATCGAGATGGCGCTTACGGAGCTGTTCGCGCCGGCCTCGGCGGCTGCCGGCGGCGACTTCGACCGTCTGATGGTGCCTTTCCTCTGCGTGTCGAGCGATATGAACGCCCGCGAGCCGGTGGTGATGCGCAACGGCGACCTGTGCGAAGCCGTGCGCTCGTCGATGTCCATCCCGCTGGTGTTCAAACCGATGAAAGTCGATTCGATGCTGCTCTACGACGGCGGTATTTACGACAACTTCCCGTGGCGTCCGCTCGACGTGGGGTTCCGTCCCGACCTGATCGTGGGCAGTATCTGCACGGCGGGCAATACCCCGCCGGGCGAGGACATCAACATCCTCGACCAGGCTTTCATGCTGGCGATGCACGATACGGATTACGACCTGCCCAAAGGGCGCAGCGTCACGGTTCGCCGTGCCGTGGATGTCAACATGCTCGATTTCGACAGCGCCGTGGCCGTGATGGATGCCGGTTATGAAGATGCGATGGCCGTCATGCCGCAGATCCTGGAGCGGGTTTCCGAACGCTGGTCACCCCGGCGCTATGCCGAGCGGCGCGAGGAGTTCCGCGCCAAATGCCCGCCGCTGGTCTTCAACGACTATAAGCTCGAAGGGCTCTCCTCGGCGCCCGAGGCCTATATCCGCGACTTCGTGAAGGTAGACCGCCGAACCCCCGGGCGCCAGCGCCCGATGGGTTTTTCCGAATTGCGCGACAACCTCTACGCGGTGCTTGCGGACGGCGATTTCACGATGGATTTCCCGCACGTGACATACGACACCGTGACGGAGCGCTATTCGTTCCGGGCAAAGTTCCATACCAAACCCAACTTCAAGATCACGATCGGCGGCAACGTCTCCTCGACGGCCTTCAACCAGGCCTACATCGGCGTCAATTACCAGACGATCGGCCGTGTGGGGCAGCAGTTGGGCGCCGACCTCTACCTCGGGCCGATCTATACGTGGGGTACGATCGGAGGGCGCACGGATTTCTACATGTGGAAACCCGTGTTCCTGGATTACTCCTACAATTTCGCCGTGCGGAATTTCCGCCACGGTTCATTCGGCAACATCACCAAAATCGACAACACGTGGCAGGTCAAGAACAGCGAAAGTTTCTTCTCGGTGGCCGCCGGAATGCCCCTCGCCCACCGCGGCGTCTTCCTGATCCGCGCCAACGGCGGGCATGTCAATTACCGGTACGATTCCGACGAGCTTTTCGCCGACGATACCGACCATTCGCGCTATTCGTTCTTCGGGATCAAGGCCGAGCTGGCGCGTAATACGCTCGACAAGTTCCTCTATCCCCGCCGGGGTTCCGACCTGAAACTGTCGGGCATCTTCGTCACGGGACGCGATAAATACGAGCCGTTCGATGCGAAAAAGTTCCTGTCGCGGACGCCCCGCCAGTGGTTCGGGGCACGGCTTACGTGGGACAAGTATTTCGACATGCCGGGCTGCAGCTGGTTTTCGCTGGGGCTGAACGTCGACGGCGTGATCACGAACCATCCCGAGTTCACGACCGAGGGGGCCACGGTGATGTCGATGCCGGCTTACGAGCCGGTGCCTCACGCGCAGATGATTTACATGCCCGACTTCCGTGGCAGGCGGTTCGCGGCGGGCGGTATCATGCCCACCTTCGACCTGATGCACAACTTCTTCCTGCGCACGGGTTTCTACGCCATGTTCCGCGAGAAACGCAGTTTCGGGCCCGGGGTGTCGGGCCCGGTGGAAGATAAGCGCTGGCACTATATCGCCGAGGCATCGCTGGTCTACCATACGCCGATCGGCCCGGTCAGCCTGGCCCTGACCAAATACGACCTGCGCAACTGGAAGAACATGTACCTGACGTTCAATTTCGGGTACGCGATCTTCGCGCCCAAGGGGACGTTCTATTAGCGTGCCGTGGCGCCGGGCGCATTATTTTTTCTGTTATCGGAATAACACTTTTTTAAATTATTTTCATAAATTTGCCCCGGTAATGCGTATTTGAAAGATCAATTCAACAAAATAATTCAAAATCAAAGAGCTATGTTCGCAATCGACAATTACGATTTCAAAGGCAAGCGCGCGATCATCCGCGTGGATTTCAACGTGCCCCTCAACGAGAAGGGCGAGGTAACGGACGATACCCGCATCCGTGCGGCGATCCCCACCATCAAGAAGGTGCTCGAAAAGGGCGGCTCGGTCATCCTGATGTCGCACCTGGGGCGTCCCAAGAAGAATCCCGATCCCAAGTTCTCGCTGGAGCAGATCGTCCCCGCCATCGAGAAACGCCTGGGCGTGAAGGTGATGTTTGCCGGCGACTGCATGGGCGAGAAGGCCGCCGAGATGGCTGCAAACCTCAAGCCCGGCGAGGTGATGCTGCTCGAAAACCTGCGTTTCTATGCCGAGGAGGAGGGCAAGCCCCGCGGCCTGGCCGAAGACGCTACCGACGAGGAGAAGAAGGCTGCCAAGAAGGCATTGAAAGAGGGCCCGCAGAAAGAGTTCGTCAAGCGGCTCGCTTCGTATGCCGATTGCTACATCAACGATGCGTTCGGTACGGCGCACCGCGCACACGCTTCGACGGCGCTGATCGCCGATTATTTCCCCAACGACAAGATGTTCGGCTATGTGATGGAGAACGAGCTGAAGGCCATCGACGGCATCATGCTCAACCCGCAGCGCCCGTTCTGCGCCATCCTGGGCGGTTCGAAGGTCTCGACCAAGATCACCGTCATCGAGAATCTCCTGGAGAAGGTGGACGTCCTCATCCTGGGCGGCGGTATGACCTATACCTTCGCGGCTGCGGAGGGCGGTAAGGTCGGCAATTCGATTTGTGAGCCCGACCAGTTCCAGACGGCACTCGATATCCTGGCCAAAGCCAAGCAGAAGGGTGTGAAGGTCGTGATGTCGCCCGACGCGCTGATCGCCGACGCATTCTCGGCCGATGCCAACACCGATGTGGCTCCCGCCAACAATATTCCCGACGGCTGGGAAGGCGTCGACATCGCCGAGGAAGGCAAGAAGGTGTTCCGCGAGGAGATCCTCAAGTGCAAGACGATCCTCTGGAACGGCCCCGTGGGCGTGTTCGAGATTGACAAGTTCGCAACCGGTTCGCGCGCCGTGGCCGAGGCTATCGCCGAGGCTACCTCGAAGGGTGCCTACTCGCTCATCGGCGGCGGCGATTCGGTGGCGTGCATCAACAAGTTCGGCCTGGCGGACAAGGTTTCGTATGTTTCGACCGGCGGCGGCGCCCTGCTCGAATACATGGAAGGCAAGGTGCTTCCGGGTGTGGCGGCGATCCGCAAATAAGCCGACATTCCGATCCAGATCCGAAATAAAGACAAGGGGTGTTCCGGCATGGTCGGACACCCCTGTCGTCACTAAAAAACCCGAACACAATGAAAAAAATCATTCTTTTCGCTGCAACAATAGCTTGTATGGCAAGTTGTCAGAATACATCCAAAACCCCGGCCATCGACCTGGCCAACTTCGACCTTTCGGTAGCCCCGAACGCCGACTTCTACGAGTACGCCACGGGCGGCTGGCAGAAAAACAACCCCCTCAAACCGGAATATTCGCGCTACGGTTCGTTCGATATCCTGCGTGACAACAACGAGAAGCGTATCAACGAGCTTTTCTCGGAGATGACCAAGATGAAGGCCGAGCCCGGCAGCATCGAGCAGAAGATCTCCGACCTCTATAAGATGGGGCTCGATTCGGTACGCCTGAACGCCGAGGGCGCAGCTCCGGTGAAGGACGCCGTCGGGGAGATCCTCGCTATCGGCGACCGTGCACAGCTGACCGGTGCCATTGCCGGACTCCACACGGCGATCGCCAACCCCTTCTTTTCCGTGGGTGTGCAGGCTGACTTGATGAACAGCGATATCAATGCCCTTTATATCTCGCAGTCGGGCCTCACGATGGGCGACCGCGATTACTACCTCGACCCCGAGAACGAGAATATCCGGACGGCCTACAAGGAGTATCTGGGCAAGCTTTTCCGTCTTGCAGGCATTCCTGAGGCCGACATCGAGAAAGCCGTGGCCGGTGTGATGAACATCGAGACGAAACTGGCCGAGAAGTCGTGGTCGAACACCGAGCTGCGCGACATACCGGCACAGTACAACCCCACGGCGAAGGCCGAGTTCGAGAAGACCTACGATGCCATAGACTGGCCCGCTTACTATAAAGCCATGGGCATCGGCGACTTCGACACGATCATCGTGACGACGAAATCGTCGATCGCCAACGCCAACGACCTGATGAAGAACGCTCCGCTGGAGGATATCCGTTACTACCTCGCGGCGCAGTACCTGGACGATGCCGCGTCGTACCTGAGCGACGATTTCCAGCAGGCATCGTTCGATTTCTACGGCAAGGCGATGGCCGGCCAGCAGGAGATGAAACCACGCTGGAAGCGAGCCATGTCGGTGCCCAACGGCATCCTTTCCGAGGCTGTGGGCGAGATGTATGTCGCCAAATATTTCCCCGCAAAGGACAAGGAGCGTATGCTCGGGCTGGTGAAGAACCTGCAGACGGCGCTCGGGCAGCATATCGCGGCGCTGGACTGGATGTCGGACGCCACGAAGGCCAAGGCTCAGGAAAAACTGGTGGCCTTCACGGTGAAGATCGGTTACCCGGACAAGTGGAAGGACTATTCGACGCTGGCGATCGACCCCTCGAAGAGCTATTTCGAGAACATCGTGAATGCCAGCCTCTGGTATACGGCCGACAATATTTCGAAGCTCGGCAAGCCTGTCGATAAGGACGAGTGGCACATGTCGCCCCAGACGGTGAACGCCTACTACAACCCGACGACCAACGAGATCTGCTTCCCGGCAGCCATCCTCCAGCCGCCGTTCTACAACCCCGAGGCTGACGACGCCGTGAACTACGGTGCCATCGGCGTGGTGATCGGCCACGAGATGACCCACGGGTTCGACGACCAGGGCCGCAACTTCGACAAGGACGGCAACATGAACAACTGGTGGACGGAGGAGGACGCTGCTGCGTTCAAGGCCAAGACCGACATCCTCGTAAAGCAGTTCGACGCGATCGAGGTGCTGCCCGCCAAGGACGGCCAGCCTGCGATTATGGCCAACGGCTCCCTCAGCCTGGGCGAGAACATCGCCGACCAGGGCGGCCTGCGCGTTTCCCATACGGCGTTCCGTAACTCGCTGAACGGCACCGAGCCCGCGCCGATCGACGGATTCACCGCCGACCAGCGGTTCTACCTGGCTTACGCTACGCTGTGGGCGCAGAATATCCGCGACGAGGAGATCGCACGTCTTACGAAGCTCGACGTACACTCGCTGGGCAAATGGCGTGTGAACGCCACGCTGCGTAATCTGCAGGATTTCTACGATGCGTTCAGTATGACCGACGGGGAGATGTTCATGCCGGAGGAGGAACGCGTGGTTATCTGGTAGGCGGGTTCCGTTCCGATCGATATGCCGGCGGCCGGGTGATCCCGGCCGCCTTTTTGTTTGCCTGCCGGGCGGGTTGTAATGTCGAGTATATCGAAAAACGATAAATATTTTTTGATATTCAAAAATTGTTGTTATATTTGTCGCCGAACAAACCTTAAAAATAACTCTCAGCGACCATGGATTTACTCACAGTAGAACATGTCACCAAGCAATACGCCGGGCACAAGGCCCTCGACGACGTATCGCTCGCAATCCCCCGAGGTTCGGTTTACGGGTTGCTCGGCCCCAACGGGGCCGGCAAGACGACGCTGATCCGCATCATCAACCGCATCACGGCGCCCGACAGCGGCCGCGTGTTGTTCGGTGACCGCGAGATCACGCCTGCGGATGTTTACCGTATCGGTTACCTGCCCGAGGAACGCGGCCTTTACAAGAAGATGAAGGTCGGCGAACAGGCCGTTTTCTTCGCACGCCTGAAAGGGCTTTCGCGCCGCGAAGCCGTCGTGCGGCTCAAGCAGTGGTTCGTGAAGTTCGGTATCCAGGACTGGTGGGACAAGAAGATCGAGGAGCTCTCGAAGGGTATGGCCCAGAAGGTGCAGTTCATCGTCACGGTGCTGCATGAACCCGAACTGCTGATCTTCGACGAGCCTTTCTCGGGCTTCGACCCGATCAATGCCAACCTCCTGAAGGAGGAGATCCTCGCCCTGCGCGACAAGGGCTCCACGATCATCTTCTCGACGCACAACATGTCGTCCGTGGAGGAGATCTGCGACCACATCACGCTGATCAACAAGTCGCGCAACATCCTCTCGGGGTGTGTCGACGACATACGCCGCAGGCACGGGGCAAACATCTTCGAAGTGGCCTACCGGGGCGATGAGGCGGCGCTGCGCCGTGCCGTCGAAGGCCGCTGCGAGATACTCGAAGGTTCGCAGGACAAGTCGGTATACGCTACGCTCAAACTCCATGTCGGGCGCGACGAGGAGGTGCGCGCAGTGATCGCCGCCGTGAACGACGCCGTCGAGCTGCGCTCGTTCCAGGAGATCATCCCGTCGATGAACGACATATTCATCCGCGCCGTCAGCGGGAACCTTTAGCCGGCCATGAACAGCAAGATCGTCAGCTCCGTCTTCGTCGTCGCGGCACTGGGCATCCTCTTTTACGACGTCTGTGCCGGGGAGCGGGTTGCGCCGCGGGCCTACATCTGCGTGGGGCTGCTCGTCGCGGCGCAGCTAATCAATCTCTTCGGGAACAAAACTCATAAAAACAAGTAAAACCATGTCACAAGTAGGTATCATCATAGGACGCGAATTCAACGAGCGCGTCCGTAAAAAATCCTTCATCATCACCACGCTGCTGATGCCGCTGCTGATGGTCGGCCTGATGTTCGCCCCGATGCTCATCATGAAGTATTCGGGCGGCGACGAGAAACATATCGCCGTGATCGACGAGAGCGGGCTGATAGCCCCCAGGCTGCAAAGCGGCAAGGAGCTGATATTCGAGCCCACCGACCTTTCGACCGAGGCCGCGCGTAAGGAATTGACCGACAAGTTCGGCGTGCTCTACATCGGTTCGGACATCCTCACCAACCCCAACAACGTGAAACTGTATGCCAATTCGTCGTCGTCGCTGTCGGTCGAAAGCAACATCACGGGGCAGATCGAGGATATCATAGAGGCCGAGAAACTCAAATCGTATAACATCGAAAACCTGTCGCAGATACTTCAGGAGGTGAAGACCCGCGTCGGTATGCAGACTTTCCGCAACGACGAGTCGCAGGAAGAGGAGGCGCACGCCAAATCGTCGGTGGTAGCCACGGGGACGGGCTTCGTGCTGGGCATGATCCTCTACATGTTCCTGCTGCTCTACGGTTCGATGGTCATGCCGTCTGTGGTGCGATGGTCATGCAGTCTGTGATCGAGGAGAAGAACAGCCGCGTGCTGGAGGTGATGGTTTCGTCGGTGAGGCCCTTCGACCTGATGCTGGGCAAGATACTCGGCGTGGCGTCGGTTGCCGTCGTGCAGGTGCTGATCTGGGGCGCGCTGTGCGTCGTAGGGGCGCTTGCGGTGGCGCAGATGATGCCGCCCGAAATGATGGAGGGCGTGCAGGCCATGCAACAGGGGGTTCCCGGCGCAGCGGCTGCGATCGACGTGAACCCGGAGATGTTGCAGGTGATAGCGGCCATTACGGACTTCGGCTTTATCCTCCGCATCTTCGCCTACCTGCTGCTGTTCGTCTTCGGCGGTTACCTGTTCTACTCGGCGATGTTCGCCGCGGTGGGATCGGCCGTGGACAGCATCCAGGACGCGCAGCAGTTGCAGACACCGATCACGATCCCGATCATCCTCGCCCTGCTGGTGATGATATCGGTCGTGAACGATCCCAACTCGCAGATGGCCTTCTGGTTCTCGATGATCCCCTTCACGTCGCCCGTGGTGATGATGGCGCGTATCCCTTACGGCATTCCCCTGTGGGAGATAATACTCTCGCTGGTGATCCTCTACGCCTCGTTCACGGCGATGGTGTGGTTTGCGGCGAAGATCTACCGTGTGGGTATCTTCATGTACGGTAAAAAGCCGACGTTCAAGGAACTTTACAAGTGGATGCGGTATAAGTATTAGTCCGCACCGCGAAACGTGGAATGACCGGGCCGTACGATGTCGTGCGGCCCGGTTTTGTTTTTATGGATCCGGACTGTCCGGCCTTATGCGGGAGCGGCTTGTCCGGGATCGGTGTTGTGCGCGGGACGTCGCGGAGCGGATGGGCGGCCGCACCGTGCCGCCCGGGCGTGCGGGAGCGAAATCGGCAGGTGCCGGGATTTTCCCGGTTTTTACTATCTTTGGGGGTATGAAAGAGTCGAAATTCGTCAAAACCAAGATCGTCGCGGGCTATGTCATCCTGATTGCCGTCTGCGTCCTTTCAGTCGGGTATGTTTACCGTGCGGTGGTGCGTTTTTCGACCTCCGACGGCAGTTATTCGCTGCTGCACACCAAGCGCAATGTCGTGGGACAAACCCTCTACCACCTCTACCAGGCCGAGAGTTACGGCCAGCTGATGATCGCCGGATACAAGTCTTACGAGGCGCGGTACAAACGCGAATTGCGCACCGTGCGCGGCTATATCGACTCGTTGCGCATCCTGACCGGGGAGCAGGATTCGCTCCAGACGATGCGCCTGGACAGCATCGTGAGGCTGTTGGGCGACAAGGAACGGCGGACGATGAACCTGCGGCGGACGATCCGTTCGGCGGCTACGGCCAGTCTGCTGGACAAGAATATCCGCGAGCTGATCGGCCCGGCGGACAGTGTGGACAGCGTGGCGGTTTTGCGCGACAGCGTGTCGGTGCGTACGGTGGTGCAGGATACGCTGTCCGTGGCGGTGCCGCGGCGCAAGCGCAATTTCTTCCGCCGTTTCGCCGACCTGTTCAGTCCTCCCAAAGAGGATTCGAGCATCGTGATCTCTCACCGTGAGCGGGTCGTCGATTCGCTCCCCGCGACGGCCGTGAAGGATACGATCGCCATCGTCCTCAGGACGTTGCAGGATCGGGTGACCAGCGACCGCATCGGCATTTACGACCGGGCGTGGGATGAAGGGATGCGCCTCCGCTACAGCAACGAACTGGTGAATACGAAGATCTACCGCCTCATCATGGATTTCGAAGCCGAGGATACGGCGTTCCTGCTGGGCAAGATCGACCAGACGGAGGCTATCCGCCGCCGGTCGTCGTACGTGCTGGGCGGTATCGCCATCGTCGCCGTCGTGCTGATGCTGCTGTTCGTGGGTATCCTGCTGCGTGATATCAACCGCAGCACCCGCTACCGGAGGGCGCTCGAGCGGGCCAACCGCGACAACGAGGCGCTGCTGGCAGCGCGTGAGAAGCTGATGCTGGCCATCACGCACGACATCAAGGCGCCGCTGGGATCGGTGATGGGGTATATCGACCTGCTTTCGCGCCTCACCACGGGCAAACGCGAGGGACTTTACCTGCACAATATGAAGGAGTCGTCGGAGCACCTGCTGGCGCTGGTCAACAGCCTGCTGGACTTCTACCGGCTCGATATCAACAAGGTCGACGTCGACAACGTGGCGTTCTGCCCGGCACAACTGTTCGAGACGATCCGCGAGGGGTTTGCGGCCATGGCCGATGCAAAGGGCATCGCCCTTGTGCTCGAAGCCGGGCCGGGGGCCGGGGACGAGGTGACGGGCGATCCTTTCCGGATCCGCCAGATTGCAGACAACCTGATATCCAATGCGCTGAAATTTACGGACGAGGGCAGTGTGACGATCCGGGCCGACGTCGTGGACGGACGGCTGGTATTCTCCGTGCGCGACACCGGGCGGGGCATCGGCCGCGAGGAGAAAGAACGCATTTTCCAGGAGTTCGTGCGCCTGCGTTCGGCGCAGGGCGTCGACGGGTTCGGGCTGGGGCTTTCGATCGTCGACCGTCTGGTAAAACTGCTCGGCGGCAGCATTTCGCTCGAAAGCCGCCTGGGCGAGGGCAGTAAGTTCATCGTCTCGGTACCGGTAGGCCGCAGCAGCGGGAAGAAACCCGACGGCCCGCAGCAGCCTGCCCGCACGGCCGCCCGCCCGGACTTGAAGGTACTGCTGATCGACGACGACCCGCTGCAACTGGAGATGACTGCCGGGATGTGCCGCCAGGCCGGGGTGGCTGCCGAGTGCTGCCAGTATCCCGAATATGCCGCCAAACTGGTGGCCGAAGGGGTGTTCGACGCTGTTTTTACCGATATACAGATGCCGTCGGCTGACGGGTTTAGCGTATTGGCCGCGGTGCGCGGGGTCGACTCTGCAATTCCCGTGGTGGCCGTTTCGGCGCGCGGGGAGATGGATGCCGGGGATTTCTCGGCACGCGGGTTCGCGGGATGCCTGCGCAAGCCGTTTACGGCGAATGAACTGGTTGCCGTGCTGAACACCGTCTGCGGCGCGGATGCCGCGGTGCCGCCCGCCGGGGGCGGGGTTTCCGCGGCCGGGGCGGAACAGGCGGACGGAGTGGATTTCAGCGCCCTGACTGCCTATGCGGGTGACGACACGGCGGCGGCACGGGGAATTCTGGAATCCTTCGCGGAGCAGGGCGCGACCAACTGTGCCCTGCTGGAGCGGGCGTTGGACGACGGCGATGCGGCGGCACTGAAAGCCGTGGCGCACAAGATGGCGCCGATCTTCACGATGCTCGGGGCCGTGCAGGTGGCGGCGGCGCTGCGGACGGCGGAAAACTGGGAAGGCCCCCTGACCGACACGTTAGGCCGGGAGGTACGCACGGCGGCAGAAAATATCCGCGCGATTATCGCGGAAGCGCAAAAAAAGGTATCTTTGTCGTGAATATGGAACGGATTCTGATCGTAGACGACGACATCACCTTCGGCCTGATGCTCAAGACCTGGCTCTCGAAAAAAGGGTTCGGGACACAGACCGCAGCCAGTGCGGCGGCAGCCCGGACGGCTCTTGCGGAAGGAGGCTACTCGCTCGTGCTGAGCGATATGCGGTTGCCCGACGAGGACGGAATCGCCCTTTTGCAGTGGATGTCGGGGCAGCGGATCGAAGTGCCCGTGATCGTGATGACGAGCTATGCCGAGATCCAGAACGCCGTGCGCTGCATGAAACTCGGCGCCCGCGACTACGTCGCCAAGCCCGTCAATCCCGACGAATTGCTGAAAAAGATCCGCGAGGCGCTTGATGCCCCGGCGCCCGTAGGCGATGTCCCCCCGGTAACGCCGGAAAAGGCGCCGGAGACTTCCCGGGCTGCGGGCGGGGATATGCCCAACTATATCGAGGGGCAGAGCGATGCCGCGCGGCAGCTCTACGAATATGTGCGGCTCGTCGCGCCGACGAACATGTCGGTATTGGTGAACGGTGCCAGCGGCACGGGCAAGGAGCATGTGGCGCAGCTGATCCACCGCCAGAGCAAGCGTGCCGGAAAGCCGTTCGTAGCGGTCGATTGCGGCGCCATTCCGCGCGACCTGGCTGCTTCGGAGTTTTTCGGCCATGTCAAGGGGTCGTTCACGGGGGCTGTCGGCGATAAGACGGGCGCCTTCGAAGCGGCCAGCGGCGGCACGCTCTTTCTGGACGAGGTGGGGAACCTTACTTATGAAACCCAGGTGCAGTTGTTGCGGGCCTTGCAGGAGCGCCGCATCCGTCCCGTGGGCAGTAACCGTGAAGTTGCGGTCGACATCCGGCTGGTCGCTGCGACCAACGAAGACCTCGAAGCGGCGATCGCGCGCGGGACGTTCCGGGCCGACCTCTACCACCGGATCAACGAATTTACGCTCCGTATGCCCGAAGTGAGGCAAATGCGCGAGGATATCATGCTGTATGCCGATTTTTTCCTCGACCAGGCCAACCGCCAGCTGGACAAGCATATCGTCGGGTTCGACGGCGAAGCCGCTGCGGCCATGGTGCGTTACGACTGGCCGGGAAACCTGCGGCAGATGAAAAACACGGTGATGTCGGCGACGCTGCTCTGCCGGGGCGATTATATCTCCTGCCGCGAACTGCCGGCCGAGATCGCCGGGGTTTCCGGTGCGGCCGCGGTGCCGCTGCGCAACCCGGCCGGCGAGGAGGAGCAGATACGCCGTGCCCTGGCCCTGGCCGGGGGGAATAAGTCGCAGGCCGCCAAACTGCTCGGCATCGACCGCAAGACCCTTTACAACAAATTGCACCTCTACGGGATCGAGTAATGCGCCTGCGTGTGGAATTTTTCCACATACCTGTGGCGCGATTCCACACTTTTCCACATACCGCCGATTGTGGCACGTTTTGTTAACCGCTGTAATTCAGCGGTTTTCCGTTTTCTGTCCGCATGGCACGCCTCTTGGACTTTCCAAAGTCAGAAAGGTCGACGGGACAAATTACGAACCTGAAGAAATGAAGTGGAACCTTAAATCATTAAGAGCTATGAAAAAGACAATTGTAACGATGGCAGCTTTGATGCTGATGGCTGGGAGCGCATTCGCATGCGCACAGCAACCCGAGAAGAAGGACGCCTCCGCGGCGACCGAAGCTGCGGCTCCCGCAACTGAGTCCCCGGCTACCGATGGACAGGAGAAATCGGAGTCCGGCGATGCGGATAAGACTGATTCGACTGCCGGAGAATCAGCCAAGGAGGAGAACAAGGTTGAGAGTACAAGCACAAGTGAGGGCAACTCCTCCTCCGCATCGGAAGCTTCGGCTACCTCTAAGTAAGCTTCCGGGATAATCATCAGTTAAACGATTGTTTGCCGGGTACCCCGCCTGTATGGGCGGGGTACTTTCTTTGTGCCGCCGGGGCCGGGGGAACAGCGGCCTGTGCCCCGGCATGTACGGACACAAAGGCGGAAGCCGGGATTCCCGGCCTCCGCCTTTGCGAAAGGGGCGTCGTGCGGACTACTCCTCGATAAAGTCGATGTTCACCTGGCGCTGGAACGCCTCCTGCAACGAGATCTGCGTCTCGGTCGAGGCGACGCCCTGGATACGCAGGATACCGTCGAAAATCGTACGCATGAGGTGCTCGTTGTCCACGCAGTAGAGTTTCACGAGGATGTTGCCCGATCCGGTGATGAAATGTGCCTCCACGATTTCGGGGATCTCCTTGAGCTGTTCCACGGTCTGCTTGAGCAGCTGCGGGTCTTTGAGCGTGATGCTGATGTGGGCGCAGACGTCGAAGCCCATCATCTTGGGGTCTACGATCAGGCGGCTGCCCAGGATCACGCCCGAATCGTCGAGCTTGCGGATGCGCTGGTGGATCGCAGCACCCGAAATACCGCATTCGCGGGCGATCTCGAGAAAAGGCATGCGCGCATTCTTGATCAGGTATTTGAGGATCTTGCGGTCGATTGCGTCTAATGAGGTCTTAGGCATATGAGGATTGGTTATTTAATGACATTCAATTCTTTGCCGACCTTGGTGAAGGCTGCGATGCAACGATCCAGCTGGTCGGTGGTATGGCCTGCCGATACCTGTACGCGGATGCGGGCCTGGCCTTTCGGCACGACGGGATAGTAGAATCCCGTGACGAATACGCCCTCGTCCTGCAGCCTGGCGGCGAAGTCCTGCGACAGCTTGGCGTCGTAGAGCATCACGGCGCAGATGGCCGACTGGGTGGGTTTGATGTCGAAGCCTGCGGCCATCATCCCCTCGCGGAAGTGCTCGACGTTGGCGACCAGCAGGTCGTGCAGTTCATTGCTCTCGGCGAGCATCCGGAACATCTCGATCCCGGCACCTACGACAGCGGGGGGCAGCGAGTTGGAGAAGAGGTAGGGGCGCGAACGCTGGCGCAGCATGTCGATGATCTCCCTGCGGCCGGTGGTGAAGCCGCCTACGGCACCGCCGAAGGCCTTGCCCAGCGTGCCGGTCAGGATGTCGACCTGGCCGCGCCGGTCGTAGAGTTCCGTGATGCCGCGGCCGGTTTTGCCCAGCACGCCTGCCGAGTGGCACTCGTCGACCATGACCAGAGCGTCGTATTTCTCGGCCAGGGCGCATATTTTGTCGAGCGGGGCGGCATTGCCGTCCATCGAGAATACGCCGTCGGTGCAGATGATGCGGAAACGCTGTGCCTGCGCCTTCTTGAGACACTCCTCCAGGTCGGCCATGTCGGCATTGGCGTAACGGTAACGTACGGCTTTGCAGAGACGCACGCCGTCGATGATCGAGGCGTGGTTCAGGGCGTCGGAGATGATGGCGTCCTGCTCGCCGAAGAGCGGTTCGAAGACACCCCCGTTGGCATCGAAACAGGCGGCGTAGAGAATCGTGTCCTCCGTGCCGAAATAGTCGGCAATGGCCTTTTCGAGCTCCTTGTGGATGTCCTGGCAGCCGCAGATGAAGCGCACCGACGACATGCCGTAGCCGCGGCTGTCCATGGCTTTTTTCGCCGCCTCGATCAGGCGCGGGTTGTCCGAAAGCCCGAGGTAGTTGTTGGCGCAGAAGTTTAGCACCTTACGACCTGCAACTTCGATCTCCGCACGTTGCGGCGAAGTAATGACCCGTTCGCTCTTGTAGAGCCCTGCAGCCTTGATTTCAGCAAGTTCTTGCTGCAGGTGTTCTTTGATTTTTCCGTACATATCCGTTAATGTTTTGATGAATTTCCGGTGTGTGAGGTGTCAATCTGTTAGCAAATATACGATTAATTTTTGAAAATAGCCACTGCTCCCGTGCTTTTTTCCATGTCGCGGTTACAATTTGTTAGCTCCGTGGCCGGGACGGACTTTCCCCCGCCCCCGGCTGGCCTTCGGACGATCCCCGGGTTCGGCGTCCCGCCGCATGTCCCGGCCGCGGCCGCGGGACAGGCCGGAAGCCCTCCGGGAAAGGATTTTCCGGCGGCGGCCGAGGTTTTCGGGGCTAATTGGCGGACGAGCGTATTTTTTTGATATATTTGTAGTTCGAATAAAAACCGTCAACTTATGAAAAAATCGTGTGTTTTGGTCAGCGGCGGCGCCGGTTATATCGGTTCGCATACCGCCGTGGAATTGATCAGTGCGGGGTACGACGTGGTGATCGTCGACAATCTCTCGAACAGCGACATTGATGCAGTCGAGGGTGTGCGCAGGATCACGGGCGTCGACGTCCCGTTCGAAAAAGCCGACTGCTGCGACCGCGACGCCTTTGCCAGGGTGTTCGAAAAATACGACTTCGATTCGGTAATCCACTTCGCAGCGTCGAAGGCCGTGGGCGAATCGGTGAGCAAACCGTTGGAATATTACCGCAACAACCTCATGTCGTTCATGAACGTCATCGGCCTGATGCGCGAGTACGGGCGGCAGAACATCGTCTTCTCGTCGTCGTGCACCGTCTACGGCGAGGCCGACGTGCTGCCCGTCACGGAGCAGACGCCCCGCAAGCCCGCCACGTCGCCCTACGGCAACACGAAGCAGATGTGCGAGGATATCCTGCGCGACTCGCTGGCCGCCTACGAGGGGCTGAAAGGCATTGCGCTGCGTTATTTCAACCCGATCGGGGCGCACCCGTCGGCGCTGATCGGCGAGCTGCCGCGCGGCGTGCCGCAGAACCTGGTGCCCTACATTACGCAGACCGCCGCAGGCATCCGCGAATGCCTGTCGGTGTTCGGGGACGACTACCCGACGCCCGACGGCTCGAACATCCGCGACTATATCGACGTGGTAGATCTGGCGAAGGCGCATGTGGCGGCGATCCGGCGCATGATCGAGGACAGGAACAAGGCCCGGTACGAGGTATTCAACATCGGCACGGGGCGCGGGGTTTCGGTGCTGGAGCTGGTGCACCGGTTCGAGCAGGTCAACCGCCTCAAACTCAACTATAAGATCGTCGGCCGCCGTGCGGGCGACATCGTGGCCATCTGGGCCGATCCGTCGTATGCCAACAACGAACTGGGCTGGCGGGCCGAGCGCTCGCTCGACGAGACGCTCGCGGCAGCCTGGAAATGGGAGAAGCATATCCGCGGCATCGAATAGCGCAATGCACTGCTGCAAACCCGAAAGGGACGGATCCGCACCGGATTCCGTCCCTTTCCCGTAAATACGCTTATGGTGTTTGTATTTACTTTCTGCGCCGTATGTTGTCGGTGAGCGATTCGACCCTGCAAGGGCCGTCGTACGTTATCCGGGCGGCTGTCGAGGCGTTTATCCGCAGGGTGCCCGAGCACCACACGTCGGCCTTGGCATAGTTCGATACGGTCAGGTCGTAGTCGGCGACCCGCAGCTCGGGGGCGCTGAACTCACCGCCGGACGATACCCTGACCGCGGCGCTGGCGACCTGTGCCGACCCTTTCAGGTTGATCTTGCCGTAACTGCCGACTTCCGCCTCGAGCGAATTCCCGCTGAACGTGCCGCTGAACGAGCCGCCGCTGCTGACGGTCAGTTTCGCCTGCCGGCTGTTCACCGTCACTGCGCCGGAGAACTTGGCGTAGCTGTCGACGCTCAGCGTCAGTGCATCCGAGATCAGCGTACTGCTGACACTGGCGCCGCTGCTGATCTTGAGCGTCAGGACGGAAGCTTTGATGTCGTTCGAGAACTTGGCGTAGCTCCCGACCGTGACGTCGCAGTTGTTGCGGCAGTCGACGGGCGCCTGTGCCGACCCGTAGCTCGAAACCCGCAGCTCGCAGTCGTTGCAGCGTACCGAGCCCGAGAATTTGCCGTAGCTCGACACGCTGAGCTGGGCGGTACCCGGGGTGTCGATGTCGGCGATGACCGATCCGTAGCTCGAAACGGAAACCGCGACCGAGGGCCCTTTCAGCGGCAGCTTGCAGGTCACCTTGCCGTAGGAGCCGGCCGATATCTGGCGCAGGGTGGCCGACGCGGGAACGACGACCGAGACCGAAATGTTCTCCGTATTGTTGGCGTTGACACGGAATTTCAGCGTCCCGCCGTCGCGCTCGAGCACCAGGTAGTCGATCACATTGTCGTCGGCCGTCACGCTGATGGTTCGGGCCGTGGGGCTGACCGTGACGTCGAAGAACGCCGCGGCCGAAATGCCCGTGTAGTCGCCCGCCTTGCCCCAGTCCTGCGTCACCATGCGCCCGCTGCCTTTCAGCCGCGTGTTCTGGTTGCGGCGGCGGTCGACGGCGGCACGTTTGATGTTGGTGCCGATTTCGCCCTCCGTGTTGTAGAGGCGGCGGATCTGCTCGGCAGTGAGCACAGCGGCGAATTTGTCCACGTAGTCGCGTTTGACCTGCGCCGTGGCGGCGATGTTCGAGAGCTTGGTTTTGAGTCCCTGCCGTTGAGCGGCCTCGTCCGTTCCCGCCGCCGGGGTGTTGACGGCCTTGTCGAGCGCCTCGCGGTAGGCTTTGTAGAGCGGTTCGTACTCCTTGCGCTGGCGCGAGGTAAGCCCCAGTTCGCGCACGACCTGCTCGCGGGCGGCCTTGTTCAGCTCTTCGATCGACTGGTTGGCGACGGCGGCCGTTTCGGCGGCGTCGATGGCGGCGCGTGCTTCGGCGACGGCGCGGTCGATCTCGCGGTCGGAGGCGCCGACGGCCCTGCGGGCCTCGGCCATGGCACGGTCGATCTGGCGGTCAGTGGCGTTTACGGCGCGGTGCGCTTCGGACAAGGCACGGGAAACCTCCCGGTCGGCCGCGTTGCCGGCCGTGTTGACGATAGCCCGGGCTTCGGCCAGAAGCTGCTTCAGTTCGTCACCGGCGGGCGCGGCCTTGCCTGCGAGGGCGAAGAGGAGCGCGCAAAGAAAAGTGAGGAGTTGTTTCATAGCGCATGGAGTTTTAAAGTTGCTGGTTGTAGAGTATGTCGTCGTAGTTCTCCGCCGCAGCCTGTTGCAGGGTTTCGGTCGGGGCCGTGGCGAGCATCTGCTCGATGTCCGGCAGCGGGGCCTCGGCGCGGTGGCCGAGGTGTCCGGAGAGGAGGATGCCCGTTGCCAGGAGGGCTGCCGCGACACCTATCCCCGCCGCCAGGTAAAGCCGGCGGGTACGGGCAGCGGGTGCGGGCCGTGCCGCCGTATTGCGGAGGATACGTTCGTGCAGCGCTTCGAGGCGATGCTCTGGCAGGCCGTAAGGCAGCCGCCTGCCGATATTTCCGAATTCGTGGTTCATAATTCCCGTGTTAGTTTCTCTTTCAGTTTCTGTACCGCATGGTGGTAATTGACCTTGAGCGTCTCTTCGCGCTGCCCCAGCACGCGGGCGATCTGTCCGTAGGGCATTTGGTCGTAGTAGCGGAGGTTGAAAACCAGCCGTTGCTTGAGCGGCAGCTCCAGGATCGCCTGCTGGAAACGTACCAGCGTCCGGTCGGCATCCTCGCCGCACTCCTCCGCCACGCGGCTTGCCAGGATGCGGCTCACGTCGTCGAGCGAGGAGAAGAGCCCCGGCCTGCGCCGCCGCAGCATCGTCAGTGCCGTATTTGTGGCGATGCGATAGAGCCATGCCCCCAGTTCCCCGGTTCCGCCCCGGAAGGTGCCGATCTTGTCGTAGGCGCGGATGAAGGTTTCCTGTACCACGTCTTCGGCATCCTCGTGGACGACGACCAGCCGTCGTGCGTGCCAGTAAAGCGGCCGCAGGTATGCCCCGACCAGACGGTCGAACGCCCCGCGCCGGGTGGCGGGATTGCGTAGCGCCGAGAGTTCTTCTGCGGGTATGTCGCGGGTCTCTTCCATGAGGGTTTGTCTGTAAGACGCGTTAAAGTTGCAAAAGTTAAATCCCAAACCGAAATTTTTTTTGCCCGGAAACGAATTTTTTACGGTTGATTTTTGATTCTTAATATTTTACCTTATCTTTGCGATCCGAAACAGGCGGAATTGGGGCGCGGCTTGCGTGGCCGGGCTGAGAACCGCCGGTGGTAACACATTAAAAAACAAACGTATTATGAAAACTATCTCTGTAAAGGCCGTTAAGCGTGATGAGTACGGCAAGAAAGCGGCCAAGGCCGTACGCCGCGAGGGCATGGTACCCTGCGTACTGTCGGGCAACGGCGAGTCGGTTTCCTTCTCGGTAGACCCCCGCGAGATCAAGGCCCTGATCTACACCCCCAACTCTTACATCGTCGAGTTCGATTTCGACGGCAAGAAAGAGCAGGCCGTGCTGCGTGAGGCGCAGTTCCACCCCGTCCGCGAGCAGATCCTCCACCTCGATTTCTACCGCATTGCCGAGGGTAAACCCGTATCCATCGCCATTCCGGTACGCCTGACGGGTAACGCCGAAGGTGTGAAGGTCGGCGGTAAGCTGACGCTGTCGGCCCGTAAGCTCGTCGTGAGCGCGCTGGTCGAGAACCTGCCCGACGAACTGGTCGTGGACGTAACCGAACTGGGTGTCGGCAAGACCATCTTCGTAGGCGACCTTGCATTCGAGAACCTGAAATTCGTCACTCCGGCTTCGACGGCCGTCTGCGCAGTGCGCGTGACCCGTGCATCGCGCGGTGCGGCGGCACAAGCCTAATCGGTAGCGTATGAAATACCTTATTGTTGGGTTGGGAAATATCGGCGCCGAATATGCCGGAACCCGGCACAACATCGGATTCAAAGTGTTGGACGCCCTCGCCGAGGCGTCCAACGCTGTTTTTACGACGGCGCGTTACGGCGATGTGGCCGAGTTGAAGCATAAGGGGCGTACGCTGATCCTGCTGAAACCCTCGACCTACATGAACCTTTCGGGCAAAGCCGTCCGTTACTGGATGGAGGCTGAGAAGATCGCCCCGGAAAACCTGCTGGTGGTTTCGGACGACATTGCGCTGCCGTTCGGCACGCTGCGTATGCGTCCCCGGGGGAGTGCCGGGGGGCACAACGGGCTGAAGAATATCGCCGAGCTGCTGGGAACGGAGGACTACGCCCGGATGCGCTTCGGCGTGGGCGGGGATTTCCCCAGGGGCCACCAGGTCGACTATGTGCTGGGGGAGTGGTCGGACGAGGAGCGCAAGGCGCTGCCCGAGCGGCTCAAGGTGTTCGGCGACGCGATCCTTTCGTTCACGACGATCGGGTTGGAACGGACGATGAATTTCTTCAACAAGAAGTAAATAAACGGTTGAAAAAGAGCCGATGGGCTCGAAATAAAAAACGGACGGAAATCGTGCTTGCATGATGATCCGTCCGTTTTGGCGTTTTATCTCCCGCAGGGATTCTCAAGTGTTCGTCAGTTCCGCCGCAGAAATCACGCCCCGTGCCATGGGCGTAGCGAAGGCGTAATTCCGACCGGACGGTTCGGGGCTTCGTGCCTACGCAAGGCCCCGAGAACGAGGCTGCTGCGGACGCCGCCGCGAAGGTCGGGAGTTCGTATGGGGAGGCGCAGGACATACTGGCCTACTCGTCCCCGTCGTAGTAGATTCCGTCCATCAGCCCGTCCAGTTCGCGGCGCTCCTTTTTGGTCGGGCGCCCCGTACCGCGGTCGCGGAAGACGAAGATAGTTTCGCGCGGGCTGCTGAGCTTGTCCAGCTCCTCCTGCGGGGTGATGTTGAGGCAGTACAGGGGGACGTTCTTGGCCGGCTGGCGGCTCGACACGAAGTCGAGCACCCGGTAGGAGTAGGTCACCTGCATCTTGCGCACGGCGATCACGTCGCCGACCTTCACTTCGCGCGAGGGTTTGGCGGCGGAGCCGTTTACCGTGACTTTGTTGTTGCGGATGGCATCCGCGGCGTCGCTGCGGGTTTTGAACACCCGCACCGCCCAAAGGTATTTGTCGAGTCTTATGTCGTCCATGGCCGTGTTATTTTTCGTAAATGGATTCGCTGCGGGGCGTATCGTGCGACTGTTCGTCGTTCTGGCGGCTGACGCTGAGGATCATGCCCAGCGCGATGGTGGTGAAGATGGTCGACGAGCCGCCGCGCGAGATCAGCGGCAGCGTCTGTCCCGTTTCGGGGATCAGGTTGACGGTCACCATGATATGCAGCAGCGCCTGGCAGGTTATCAGCAGGGCGAGCCCCAGTACCAGCAGCCCCGGGAATGCCGTCCCGCAGCGGCGGAATATCTCGATGCCCCGGAAGAATATCCACAGGTAGAGCATCAGCAAGGCCAGTGCCAGTACGATGCCGTATTCCTCGACGAAGAAGGCGTAGGCATAGTCGCTTTCGGGATGGATCATCTCGACGCGCATGGCGCTCTGTCCGGCGCCTTCGCCGAAGACCCCGCCGTTGTGAATGGCGATCATCGACCGCTCGGTGTCGGTGAGGTGCTCGATCGGTTTTTCGGTCTGCGAGCGTGTCCAGAGATGGATCCATGTCGAGACGCGCCCTTCGGCAGTCTCGCTGCGCCCCAGGTTGAGGGTCATGATGAAGACGATGCCGATGCAGGCCAGCCCGATGAGTTTCACCAGTTCGCCCAGCCGGACGCGCCCGATGAGCATCATGACCCACGAGGCCATGAAAACCAGTACGGCCGAGGAGGTGTGGGCCGGGAAGATCACCGCGCACGAGACCACGACGGGCATCAGGATCGGCCATGTCCCCTCGCGCCAGATGCGGCGCTGTTCGCGCGACGAACGCCACGTCCAGAATTTGAGCGACGGGACGATGCGTATTTTGTCGATCTTCGACTGCCGTCCGGCCAGTTGCCGGGCCAGGAACAGTACCGTGGCGACCTTCAGCGCCTCGGAGGGCTGGACCTGGAACGGCCCGAGGGGTATCCAGCGGGCGGCGCCGTTGGTCGTGGCGCCGATGAAATAGACGGCGACGGTGAGTGCTACCGAAAGGAAATAGACGGGGCGGGAGAACAGGTTGTAAATCCGGCAGTTGATCTTCTGCACGGCGACCATGATGATGAGGCTGACGACGAGGATGATGAGTTGCTGGCGCAGGAAATGGGATGTGGTACGCGCCGTGTGGGCGTCGTAGGCCATCTTGGCCGTCGACGAGTAGACCACCAGCACGGAAATCACCGCCAGCGCCGCGACGATGATCCACAGGACGCGGTCGCCGGTAAAGAGCCGGAACTTGTGTTTTTCGGGGGCTTCGGGGGTTTCGCAGGCGCTCTCCCCGGTATCGGTGCCGCGCACGCCGCGGCGTCGGGGCGCGTCCTGCGCCCCGGTCTTCCCGTCCGCTGCGCGGGGGGATTTTCCGGGCGCTTCCGTCCAGGGCTCCTGCGTCGGCCCTTCGTCCTGCGTGTATTTCCGTTCGCCGAGCTTCATCGTGCTATGCCTTTTCGTTTACCCACGCCTTGAACAGCTCGCCGCGGTTTTCGTAGTTTTTGAAGAGGTCGAAACTCGCGCAGGCGGGCGAGAGCAGCACTGCGTCACCGGGCTGTGCGGCGGCTTTGGCGGCCTCCATCGCGGCGTCGAGCGAGCCGGTGGAGACCACTTCGGGCACCACACCCGTGAACTCTTCGATCAGCTTGGTGTTGTCCGCGCCCATGCAGACGAGCGTATGTACCTTCGCACGGGCGAAAGCCTTCAGCGGTTCGTAGTCGTTGCCTTTGTCCGTGCCCCCGGCGATCCATACCACGGGGCGTGTCATGCTTTCGAGCGCATAGTATACCGAGTCGACATTGGTGGCCTTGGAATCGTTGATCCACAGTACGCCGTTGGCTTCCCGGACGGGTTCGAGGCGGTGGCAGACGGGGGCGAAGCCGTAGATCGAGCGGCGGATCGAGGCCGGCGCGACGCCTGCCGCAAGGGTCGCAAGAGCCGCGGCCATGGCGTTATAGGCATTGTGCAGCCCTTTGAGCTGCATCTTGGCCGTGTCGATCTCGACCGAGGCCTTCCCGACGGCCGCCGTGAATTTGCCGTCGCAGAGGAAGGCGTCGCCGGCACCGCTCGCCACGGCATTCTTTGCGGCGAAGGGAAGTTGCTTCATGCGCAGGTCGTACCTGGGAAGCTGCTGCCAGATCACCTCGTCGTCGCCCGAATAGACGAAATAATCGCGCGAGTTCTGGTTCTGCGTGATGCGCATCTTCGAATCGACGTAGTTTTGGAAACAGTGTCCGTAGCGGTCGAGGTGGTCGGGCGTGATGTTCATCAGCACGCCGATATGGGCGCGGAATTTATACATGCCGTCCAACTGGAAAGAGCTGAGCTCCAGCACGTACCAGTCGTAGTTGCCCGTGGCCACGGAGTAGGCGAAACTCTCGCCGATGTTGCCGCCCAGGGCGGCGTTCATCCCGGCGTCGCGCATGATCTTGTAGATGAGCGACGTGGTGGTGGTTTTGCCGTTCGAGCCGGTGATGCAGATGCATTTCGACCGGCCCAGGTAACGGCCCGCGAACTCCATTTCCGAAATGACGGGAATGCCTGCCGCACGGATTTTCCGCACTATGGGGGCCGTTTCGGGGATCCCTGGCGACTTGACGACCTCGTGTGCCGCAAGGATGCGTTCCTCGGTGTGGCCGCCTTCCTCGTAGGGAACCTGCCACTCGTCGAGCTTGGCTTTGTAGCGGTCGGCGATCTTCCCCATATCGGAGAGGAATACGTCGAACTCTTTCTTTTTGGCGAGGATCGCGGAGCCGTAACCGCTGATGCCTCCGCCCAGGACTGCTATCTTTTTCATGATTACCGGATCTTTAACGTTACCAGGGTGATGGCGGCCAGCAGCAGCGAGATGATCCAGAAGCGGAGCACGATCTTGGTTTCGAACTGCCCTTTTTTCTGGAAATGATGGTGTACGGGGGCCATCAGCAACAGGCGCTGCCCTTCGCCGTATTTGCGTTTGGTGTATTTGAAGTAGCCGACCTGCATCATCACCGAGAAACTCTCGACCAGGAACACGCCGCACAGCAGCGGCAGCAGCAGTTCCTTGCGGATGCAGAGGGCGAAGACGGCGATGATGCCGCCGATCGACAGGGAGCCGGTGTCCCCCATGAAGATCTGCGCCGGGAAGGAGTTGTACCACAGGAAGCCGACCAGCGCGCCCGCGAAGGCCGCCGCGAAGACGACCAGCTCTCCGCTGTCGGGGATATACATGATGTTGAGGTAGTCGGCGTAGACGATATGTCCCGAGAGGTAAGCCAGCACGCCGAGTACGGCCACGATCGGGACGGAGACGCCCGTGGCCAGCCCGTCGAGGCCGTCGGTGAGGTTGGCGCCGTTCGAGACGGCCGTGACGACGAAGATCGCTACCAGCACGTAGAGCAGCCAGGTCGTGGCGCTGTCCTCGCCCGTGAGCCATCCGTAGTCGAATTCGTTGTTCTTGACGAAGGGGATGGTGGTTTTGGTGGTCTTGGTGCTTTCCGAGCTCAGGACGACGTTCCGCTGCACGCTTTCGATCACCGATCCGTCGGGGTTCAGATAGACGGTCTGCACGGGCTGCGTGACCTTCTCGCGGACGATGATCTGGGGCGAAAGCCACATCGTCGTGCCGACGATGATGCCCAGCCCGACCTGGCCCACGATCTTGAAGCGGCCCTTGAGCCCCTCCTTGTTGTGGCGGAAGACCTTGATGTAGTCGTCCAGCCCGCCGATCAGCCCCAGCCAGACGGTCGAGACGATCATCAGCTGGATGTAAATGTTGTCGAGCCGTCCGAAGAGCAGGATCGGGACGAGGATCGCCAGCAGGATGATGACGCCGCCCATCGTGGGGGTGCCGCGTTTCTGGAGCTGTCCCTCGAGCCCGAGGTCGCGGATGTCCTCGCCGATCTGCTTGCGGCGCAGGAAGTCGATGATCTTGCGGCCGAAGATGATGACGATCAGCAGCGCGAGGATGATGGCCGCCGCCGCGCGGAACGAAATATACTGGAACATACCCGAGCCCGGGATGTCGTAATATTCGCCTAAATACTTGAAAATGTGATAGAACATGTCGTATGTCGGGTTTTTAGTTTCTGAGTGTGCCGAAGGCCTTGCCGACCTCCTCCTTGTCGTCGAAGTGGTGTTTTACGTCGCCGATGATCTGATAGGTTTCGTGCCCTTTGCCCGCGATGAGCAGGATGTCGCCCGGCCGGGAGAGCATTGCGGCGGTGCGGATGGCCTCGGCACGGTCGACGATGCGCAGGAACCGGGCGCCGGGGTCGAGGCCGGCGGCCATCTCGTCGAGGATCGCCCCGGGCGACTCGTGGCGCGGGTTGTCCGAGGTGAAGATGGCCGTATCGGCGTATTTCACCGCGATCTGCGCCATCTCGGGCCGTTTGGTGCGGTCGCGGTCGCCGCCGCAGCCGCAGACGACGATCAATTGTTGCGCCGGGGTGCGGATCTCCTGGATGGTCTGGATGACGTTTTCCAGTGCGTCGGGCGTATGCGCATAGTCGACGATGGCCGTGGTTCCATTCTCCGCCCGCACGAATTCGAAGCGCCCGCTCACGGCATGGAGCATGCTCATCGCGCGCAGCACTTCGGCGCGGTCGAGTCCCAGCAGCACCGCGGCGCCGTAGACGGCCAGCAGGTTATAGGCGTTGAAGCGTCCTACGAGCCCAACCCATACTTCCTGCCCGTCGATGCGCAGCAGCATGCCGTCGACGTGCATCTCGACGATCTTGCAGCGGAAATCGGCCATCGTGCGCAGCGAATAGGTGTGTACCCCGGCTGCGGTGTTTTGCACCATGACGCGGCCGTTCTTGTCGTCGGCGTTCGTCAGGGCGAAGGCATCCTTGGCGAGGGAGTCGAAGAAGAGTTTTTTGGCGCGGATGTATTCGGCGAAGGTCTTGTGGTAGTCGAGGTGGTCGTGGGTGATGTTCGAGAAGATGCCGCCCGCGAAATGCAGTCCCCGCGTGCGTTGCTGCACGATGGCATGCGACGAACACTCCATGAAGCAGTATTCGCACCCTTCGTCGGCCATCTCGCGCATCATGGCGTTCAGCCGCACGGGGTCGGGCGTGGTATGGGTTGCCTCGACGATGCGTTCGCCGACCTTGTAGACGACCGTCGAGATCAGCCCGGCCTTGTAGCCCAGTGCCCGCACCAGGTCGTAGAGCAATGTCGCGGTCGTGGTCTTGCCGTTGGTGCCGGTGATGCCCACGAGTTTCAGTTCGCGGCTCGGATGGCCGTAGAAGGCTGCGGCCATGTCGGCCAGCGCTCCCGCGGCGTCGGGGACGACGACGTAGGCCACCCCGTCGGCCGTCTCTGCAGGCAACTGCTCGCAGACGACGGCCGAGGCGCCTTTTGCGACGGCGTCGGGGATGAAGTCGTGCCCGTCGGACTGCGTGCCGCGGGTGGCGAAAAAACAGTCGCTCCGCGTCACGGCCCGCGAATCGTAGGCCAGGGCGGCCACCGTCGTGGAACCGTCGCCGTGCAGCGCCGTGACGGGCGTATCTTTGAGTAGGTCTTTCAGTGTTTTCATCTTATTTCAGTGTTATGCCGACCGTCGAGCCAGGCGTGATGCGGGCTCCGGCGGGGATACTTTGCTGTGTTACGGCGCCCGCGCCCGAAAAACGGACTTTCAGCCCGCGACTTTCGAGTACGAACAGTGCATCCTTGAGCCCCATGCCGCGCACGTCGGGCATCGTTCCTGTTTCGGGCGGGAGGCTCGTGATGATTACGTTCGAGAGGCTGTCGACCCGGGCGCGCCCCCAGCCCGTACGCTGGTCGAACGAGGCGCGGGGCGAGAACTTGTCGGCCACGCGGCGGATCTGGGCGATGTCGCCGCCCTTGACGTGCCCCGGGTAGCAGCGGCCGCCGTGCCGTTCCACGCGGCCGTACCAGTCGCGGTTGCGGTTGTAAATGTAATCGACCATCCGTTTGACCACGGGGCCCGCCAGCGGCCCGCCGTAGTAGGCTTTGCCCGGTTGCGCCCGGGTTTCGATGGTCGTCAGCACCGTATAGCGGGGATTGTCGGCCGGGAAATAGGCGACCATCGAACCGAGGTAATAGCGTCCCTCGCGGCTGCGGGCGTCGGTGATCTGCGCCGTGCCGGTCTTGGCGGCCACGCGCAGGCGCGTGGAATCCTTGAAATAGAGGCTTGCGGTACCTTGCGTGCAGACCAGTTCGAGGCAGCGTTGCACCTCGCGCAACGCCGCGCGCGAGCAGATCGACGAAGCGATGGTCTGTGTCTCGAACCGCTCCTCGACGCGGTCACCGCGCCGCAGTTCGCGGATCAGCACGGGCGAGATCATCTTCCCGCCGTTGGCGATGGCGTTGTAGAACGTGATCATCTGGATCGGCGCCAGCCGCACGCGGTAGCCGTAGCTCATCTTGACGAGCATGACGCCCGGGTCGGGTACTTTCCAGTCGGCAGTGATCGACGGGGCGCGTTCGCCGAGCCGTTCCAGCCCGACGGTCTTGCCCAGGTGGAGCTTCTCGTGCAGGAAGTCGCTGTATTCCTGCTTCTTGCCCGTGATGCCGTAGCGATCCCAGATCGCCTTGGCGAAATAGACGTTCGACGACGAGGCTACGGCGCGGCGGAAGCCGATGACGTGGTCGCCCCGGTGCGAGTCGCGGATATTCCTGGCCGGGCCGACCGTCACGGGGTCGCCGTTGTGCGTGTCGTAGGTCGTCTCGGGCGACATGCCGGCGTCATCGAGCAGCGTGAGCATCGTCGCCAGCTTGAAGGTCGATCCGGGCTCCATGCTGCGTCCCAGCGCGTAGTTCTCCCTTTCGTAATAGCTGCCGCCCGAGGAACCCGAGCGGCCCAGGTTGGCCATGGCGAGTATCTCGCCGGTCTCCACCTCCATGACGATGGTCGTGCCCCAGATGGCGTTCTGGGCTTCCAACTGGCGCCGCAGCGCTTTGTCGGCCACGTCCTGCAGGTCGAGGTCGAGTGTCGTCACGATGTCGTACCCGTCCACCGGGTCTTCATGCCCGGCTCCCGCCACGCGGCCGTAGAAGCCCCGGGCGATGCGCTGCCGCAGCGCCTTGCCGTCCCGTCCCGCGAGTTCCTCACGGTAGGCCTCCTCGATGCCGTAATTGCCCTTGTCGCCCGTGAGCCCGATCGTACGGCGCGCCAGTTCGCCCTGCGGGTAGATGCGCTGGTCGCGTTCGACGAGGCGGTAGACCATGCCCATGTTCCAGTTCAGCATCGGGTAACGCCGCAGGGTCTGCCATTCGGCATAGTCCACCTCGCGGGGGAAGATGTTGACGGGTGTGTGGTCGCGGATCGTGTCGTAGATTTTCCGGGTGACGTACTCTTCGCCCCGCAGGCGATCCATCATGCGCGACAGCCACCCTTCGGAGCGCAGGTAGGAGGTGTCGCGGCCGTTGACCAGCCGGTAGCGGCGGGCGTGCTCCTCGCGGAAGCGGCGGGCGTATTCCGAGGCGGGTTTGTCCTTGAAGAAGGCGGAGAGCAGCTTGGCGAGCGAGTCGCTCTGTTCGCGGAAGGTCTTGAGCGAATCGAGGCCGGGCGAAGCGAAGTCGAAGGCCGCCTGGTAGCGGAAGATCGAGGTCGCCAGCGGTGCCCCGTTGCGCGAGAGGATGCTGCCCCGCTGGGCCGGGATGGTCTCTTCGGTGAAGATGCGGCTGGCGAGCCGATCGGCGTTGTAGGCCACTTCGGCGCTGAAAAGCTGTACCCAGACCAGGCGTGCGAACACGGTGAGCCCCGCGAGTATGAACAGCACGTAAAGCAGCCGTACCCGCAGCAGAATGTCGCTTTTGATCTTCGAACGCTCCTGTTTCATCGCCGTTTAGTTTTCGATGATTTCGCCCGGGGCGGAGGGGTCGCTCAGGTCGATGCCGCGTTCGCGCAGCCGCTCGACGATGGCCGAGTGGGTCGTACGGCTGTAACGCTGCTCCTGCAGGCGGATCGACCGTTCGCGCAGGATCTGGACTTCGCGTTCGAGGCGCGTGTATTTCATGTCGAGGTGCAGCGCCGTGAACATGACGGCGATGCTCAGGAAGAACATGCCCGCGATCGAGAGCATGTAGGGGTAATATTTCGATACGCCTTCGCGTACGAGGATCGTGCCCGAGAAAAGCTGCCAGAAGGTGCTGGCCCTGCGGCGGCGCTCCCTGCGTTCGCGCTCCTCGGCTTCGGCCTTTTCTGCTGCCTCGCGTTCCAGGTCGGCGCGGATCTCCTCCTCAGCCTCGCCCCGTTCGATGCGCAGTACCTCGCGCCGCACGCGGCGGGCGAATTCCGCTTCCTGTGCGCGCTGCGCCTCCTCTTCGGGGGTTATGGGGTCGAATTCGTGGTCGGGATACATGGCCGGGTCATCGTTTTACGGCGGCGCGCAGCTTCGCCGAGCGCGACCGGGGGTTGCGTTCCAGTTCTTCGTCCGAGGGGACGACCGCCTTGCGCGTGAGGATTTCGAACGGCGTGAGGGCGCGGCCGTAGAAATCCTTTTCCACCGCGCCCGCGAAATTGCCGCTGCGCAGGAAATTCTTTACCAGCCGGTCTTCGAGCGAGTGGTAGGAGATGACGACCAGCCGTCCGCCGGGGCGCAATACCCTGAGGCTCTGTTCGAGCGCCATCTTGAGTGCCTCCATCTCGCCGTTGACCTCGATGCGGAGTGCCTGGAAGAGCTTGGTCAGGAACTTCGACTCGTCTTTCTTCGGCGTGCAGGGACGGACGGCCTCGACCAGCTGCGCCGTGGTTTGAATCGGTGCCGTTTCCCGCGCCCGGACGATGCAGTTGGCGACCTTCCACGGGGTGTCCAGTTCGCCCCAGTCCCCCAGCAGCTGCGTCAGCGTCTGGGCCGGGTAGCTGTTGACGACCTTCGCCGCCGTCAGCCCGCCCCGCTGGTTCATGCGCATGTCCAGCGGCGCCTCGCCCCGGAACGAAAAACCCCGTTCCACGGCGTCGAAATGGTGCGACGAGACTCCCAGGTCGGCCAGTATGCCGTCTGCCTCGGTCACCCCGCGCAGCCTGAGGGCTCCGCGCAGGAACCGAAAATTGCTTTCGACGTAGTGGAACCGTCCGTCGGCGGGGGCGTTGGCGAGCGTGTCGCGATCCTGGTCGAAGGCATAGAGCCGCCCTTCGGGCCCCAGTTCTTCGAGGATACGGCGCGAGTGGCCGCCCCCGCCGAAAGTGAGGTCGACATAGGTGCCTGCGGGGTCGATGCCGAGCAGACCGACGGACTCTTTCAAAAGCACAGGTGTATGGTACTGAGACATATTCGTTGCCGATGAGGTCGATTTGGGTGTAAAGTTAGGGATTTTTCGAAAAACAATACCTATATTTGCGGATATAATTTTTTGAACATCCCTATGCCCAGAATAGATATCGGAGCGGTACTCGCCGAGAAAGCCCCGCGGTTGGCCCGCTGGGTTCCCGGGTTCGTCCTCCGCTGGCTCCGCCGTACGATCCATGAGCCGGAAATCAATTACATCCTCGAGCATTACTGGAACCTGCCGCCGCAGGAGTTCATCCGCGCCTGTTTCCGCGAATGGCAGGTGACCTATTCGGTCGAAGGGCTCGAAAAACTCGATCCCAAAGGCCGTTACCTCTTCGCCTCGAACCACCCGTTCGGGGGGATGGATGGCATGATGCTGGCCGACAAGCTGATCGACCGCTTCGGCGATGCGCGCGTGGTGGTCAACGACCTGCTGATGCACCTCGAACCCCTCCGCCCGCTGTGGATCCCGGTCAACAAGCACGGTTCGCAGAACAGCCTTTACGCCCGCAAGTTCGACGAGGAGTTCTTTGGCGAGCTGCCCATCCTCACCTTCCCCGCCGGGCTGTGCTCGCGCTGCATCGGGGGCGAGGTGACCGACCTGCCGTGGAAGACCAATTTCCTGAAGAAAGCCTATGCCTCGCAGCGCCAGATCGTGCCGGTGTTCGTCGAGGGGCGGTTGTCGAACTTCTTTTACCGCGTCGACCGTATCCGCCGGATGCTGGGCGTGAAATTCAATATCGAGATGCTGTGGTTGTCCGACGAGATGTTTTCGCAGAAGGGCAAGCATTTCCGCATCCTCGTGGGCGACCCCATCCCCGTCGCCGAGCTGCAACGCTACGGCGCCCTCCGCGACCAGGCGGACTACGTACGTAAAAAAGCGTATTTTTTGGAAAATATGCTCCTCCCGGCGGAAAATAACGGGTAAATCGGTATTTTTGTCCCAAGTTATGCAAGCACGAGAAATGGAACCTATCATACCTCCCGTCGACCGGGAATTGCTCCGCGCCGAGCTTACGCCCGAGCGCAAAGCGCGCGACACGAAGAAGGCCGGGAACGAGATCTATATCTTCCCGGCGTCGGAGTGCCCGGCGCTGATGCGTGAAATCGGACGGCTGCGCGAGATCGCGTTCCGCGGCGCCGGCGGCGGTACGGGCCGGGAGGTGGATATCGATGCCGAAGACCTGGCCGAGGACGGGTATTACCAGCTGATCGTCTGGGATCCGGCGGCCGGGGAGATCGTCGGAGGCTACCGTTTCATCATCTGTACGGACGAATATCCCCGCCACCTCTCGACCGAACACTATTTCCGTTTCAGCGACAAGTTTCGTCGCAGGTACCTGCCCCGCACCATCGAGCTGGGACGCTCGTTCGTGCAGCCCTCCTACCAGGCGCGCGGCAACGCCAAGAGCATCTATGCGCTGGATAACCTTTGGGACGGCCTCGGGGCGCTGATCGTGCTGGATCCGAATGCGAAATACCTTTTCGGCAAGGTGACGATGTATACGACCTACAAGGCCGTGGCGCGCAATGCGCTGATCTGGTTCCTGCGCCGCTATTTCCCCGACCGCGAGAACCTCGTGGAGGGCATACACCCGTTGAAGCTCGACCTGGACGACCCCTATTACGAACAGCTTTTCACGGGGCGTACCTATCAGGAGAACTACCGGATACTGATCCAGAAGATCCGCGAGTTCAACGAGAATATACCGCCGCTGATAAATGCCTATATGAACCTTTCGCCCACGATGCGGGTCTTCGATACGGTGTCGAACCCCGATTTCGGCGGCGTGGAGGAGACGGGCATCCTGGTGACCATACGCGATATTTATCCTGAAAAGCGCGAGCGCTATACCCGCTGGCTGGGTTGGCAGGCCGATCTGAAATACCGGCGGGAGTTATTCCGCGAGCACATCCGCGGGCATTTCGACCGGATCAAGAAGAAAAGAAACGGCTAACTCCTCGTTTTCAATGACAAAGCCGCACGGAGACAACCCGTGCGGCTTAAATTTTACTGTTATTTTCCGCGGGAACGCAGTAAAACGGGATTCGCGGCGTTTATATAGGCAGTATCATAAAACAATTCGCCTTATGAAAAAATTATTCCGGCTCTTCCTTTGCCTGGCGCTGTTTTCGGGCACCGCGGCGTGCAGTGATGACGAAGCATCGCAGAACCTGATCGTAATCAACGGCGGGGAACATTTCCTGTCGCTCGACGGACTGGCCCGCGCAGGCAAGATTTCCGTGCTGGCTCCCGCCCCGTGGCGTGTGACGAAGGCTGCGGGAGACACGTGGTTCACGCTTTCCGCGACCGAGGGCCCTGCGGGATATTCCGAGGTCGAACTGAGCCTCGACGAGAATCCGGGTGCCGCACGCAGCGCCCAGCTCGCCTTTGCATGCGGGGATGCGATCGTACCCTTCCGCCTGTCGCAGGGAGCCCTGTCGGCCGGCTATGACTCCCCCGATTATTATTTCTACGTGACGTTCGGGACGATGCCTACCCTGTATGCGGGCATTCACCTGCTCTCGCACGACAAGCCCAGCTACGTATTCTATTCGCGCTCCAGGACGTTCGACCCGGCGGAGTTCCCGGGGCGTGCCGAGGTTACGACCGCCGCAGACCGAACGGCCGATGCCACGCAGGCCGAAATGGAAGCAATGGCGCGCGAAATGAAGCGCCGTATCCTGGAGATCAACAGCGCCGACCCGACGGCCGTCTTCGGCCTCTATGTGGACGACCTCCGCTGCCGGATCGGTTACGACTGGTTCGTGGCGCAGGGGATCGACTCGGCACGGGTCAAGGTGAGTATGCTTTCCGACGGTACGGGAACTTATAACAATTTCTACAACTACTTCGGCGACGCGGCGACGGCCGAACAGAACTAGGATACCTATGCCGCCGAGGTAGAGGCACTCGACTGGAACCACGGCGGACGTTATCCCGAGACCCGTTCGCTGCCCGAGTTCGAAAGCTATACGTGGCCCTATTACCTTTCCACCCGCCCCGACTACCGGCTGGTGGTGCAGGACGGTTCGCTGCTGGAAAGTTCCTGTCCGTTCATCACCGAAAAGCTCGGGGAGATGGAGATCGAAAGTATCCAGCCTTATGAGATGCTTTCGGCGTTGCCCGAGTCCGCCCGTAAGCGGTTTTACGACATGGCGGGATTCGATTACGACGAATTCGCGGCCCTGTTCGACGCTTCCCCGAAAAAGAACCTGGTCATCATCGGTACCAGCCACGGGAGCGAGGAGAGCGCACGGCAACAGCGCGACTATGTCGCACGGATCGTGGAGCAGTACGGCGAGGGGTATGACATCTTCTTCAAGCCCCACCCCGCCGATACCTCGTCGGCCGGTTACGAGATCGAGTTCCCGGGGTTAACGCTGCTGCCCGGCCAAATGCCGTTCGAGATATTCGTGTGGGCGCTGATCGACCGCGTGGACATGATCGGCGGCTACCCCTCGACGGTGTTCCTGACGGTGCCCCTCGATAAAGTGCGGTTCATCTTCGCCGCGAATGCCGAGAGCATGGCGCGACCGCTCAACATTCTGTTCCGCGACGCGACGGACGTGGAATGGATGCAATAGGTGCCTTTAGGCAGTATATGGAAAAGCCGGGCTTCCTGCGAAGCCCGGCTTTTTCGTGGCCTTTTCGGAGCGGGTTTACCGCGACGCCGCCAGCGACGACGGGGTGACGCCCTCGGAGTTTTTCGCCCAGTCGCCGCGGGCGCGGAGCACTTGTTCGACGATGTCGCGCACGGCCCCTTCGCCGCCCCGGAACTCCGAGACGTAACGCGAAGCCTCGATCACTTCGGCCGCGGCGTCGGCCGGGCAGACCGGGATGCCCACCTCGCGCATGCACTCCAAGTCGGGGATGTCGTCGCCCATGTAGATCGCGTGCGCGGGGTCGATGCCCTCGTCGGCGAAATATTCCCGCATGGCCGTGATTTTGTCCATGCAGTCGGTGTAGTAGCGGTTGATACCCAGCATCCGCAGGCGGTTTTCGAGCGTCTTGCCGCGTCCGCCGGTGATGATGCAGACCTTGTAGCCCATCTTGACGGCGTAGCCCAGCGCATAGCCGTCCTTGGCATTGTAGCGGCGGATGAAATCGCCGTCGAGCGTGGGGATGATGCCGCCGTCGGTCATCACGCCGTCCACGTCGAAGATAAACGCCTCGGTGCGGGCTATATCTTCTTTGAAATTTCCCATATGTTGTTACTTATTATCGAGTAGATGTTTTCGAGTCGGGGGGCGGCGGCGAGCAGTGCACGGTGGCGTGCCATCGTGGGCAGGTCGTTGCGCACGGCGGGGCCTGTCTGCACGTCGGCCGGGGAGGCGGCGTCGAGTGCCTTGGCGGCGGTCTCGGCCAGGAGCGGTTTGAGAACGTCGAAGGGCAGGCCCGCGCTGCGGACGATGCCTTCGCCGACGGCGTACATGTGGTTGACGAAGTTGCAGGCGAAAACCGCCGCGAGGTGCACCTTGGCGCGGCAGGCCGAGTCGGCCCACACCACCGTGTGCGAAAGACGGCGGGCGAAGGCTTCGAGTGCGGGACGCAGGGGGGAGTCATCGGTTTCGAGGAAGAGGGGGATTTGCGAAAAATCCACGCTGCGCCCTTTGGTGAAGGTTTGCAGCGGATAGAAGACGGCGCGGCGTGCATGGGCGGGAAGCGCATCGAGCGGCACGCTCCCCGCAGTATGGGCGACGACGGCTCCTGCAGGCAGGGGCAGCGCCGCGGCTACCTCCCCGACGGCCTTGTCGCTCACAGAGATCAGGTATATGTCCGCGTCGGCCAGCCGTGCCGGGTCTGCCGTCCACTGCGTTCCGGCGAGTGCGGCGACAGCCTCCCCCCGTGCGGCGTTGCGGGCGAACAACTGTACCAGTTGCAGGCCGCTTCGGGCGACGGCCTGCGCCAATGCTTCGGCAAGGTTTCCGCTGCCGACGATCACTACGCGTTCCAAAGGTCTCTCCATATCGTTTTACAGTAAATCCACCAGCCGGACGTTGTCCTGCGATTTGCGGGCGGTCTCTTTGAGCGTTTCCAGTTCCTGGTCGATGCGGGTCAGTTCGTCGCTCTGGGTCAGGTCGACGGTCGTTTGCCCCGATTTTTCGACCGCTTCGAGTATGCCGTAAACGGTCATTGACTGGGGGTCGTGCGCCGGGGCGAAGGCCACTTCGCGCTCGCCGTCGCCCGAGGGCACGGCGATCAGTTGTCCGGCCTGCACGAGCTGGTAAAGGATGTCGTTGACGATGCGCGTGGGCAGATCCAGTTGTGCCCGGATCTCGTCGGCCGGGGTGGCGCCGCCCTGGCCGCGGAAGTGCCGCACGACCGTGAGCATCACGGCCAGCAGGATCTTGCGCCGCTGGTCGTAGCTGATGAGGAGCGATTCGCGCTCTTCGCCGAAACGGGCGATGTTCTGGTAGGCGAACGACAATTCGCCGCCGAACAGCAGGATCTGCCACGAGGTCTGGAGCCAGATGAGCAACAGCGGCAGCGCTGCGAAACTGCCGTAGATGGCGTTGTAGGAGGTCATCCACCGCTGGATGTAGAGATAACCCCACTGGAAAAGCAGGAAAAGCGTGCCGGCGACGATGCCCGCCATCAGGGCGCTCCTGAATTTGACCTTCGTATTGGGGATGATGATATACAGGATGGTGAACATGATCCAGATGATGACCATTGAAGCCAGGTGCGAGAGCAGGGTGAAATACCAACTGCCGTCGAAGCCCAGCATCTGCTGGGCGTAGCTGCCGACGGCATTGGCGACGATCCACAACACAGGGACGATCATCACCACGGCGATGTAGTCGGTATACTGGCGGGTGAGGCTGCGTTCGACCTTGACCTCCCAGATGTTGTTGAAGGCGCTTTCGATCGAGCCGAAGACCCGGATCACCGCCCAGAAGAGCATGACCAGCGCCACGGCGGCCACCACGCCGCCCTGCGTACGGGCAAGCGCCTTTTCGGCGAACGTGACGATGTAGTCTACGATCTCGGGGTTCTGCGGGAAGAGGGCGTAGAGGTTTTCCACCAGCCCGTCGGCCAGCCCGAAGCCCTTGACGACGGCGAAGACCACCGCGACGATCGGTACCAGTGACATCAGCGTGTAGAACGTGAGTGCCGCGCTGCGGACGATGGTGCCGTGTTCGAGCAGGCCCCGCGCCGTGTAGAACAGCAGCCGGTATTGCTGCACGAGCCAGCGGATCACCGGGTTGCGCCATTCGCGGATGTCGCGCCGGAAGATCGTGTCCGTAAAATAGGTGAATATTTCGCTGATTTTCATAAGCCGTTTCCGTTCCCGTAACCCGGAGGCGCCGTGCCGAGGCCCGTGTGCCGTCGGGGCGGACGCTGTCCCAGTCGTGCAAATATAGCTATTCCAGCCGTACAACCCAAAAACCGCTCCCGATTTTCGTGAAGGCCAGCCGAACGTCGTTGCCGGCATGTACGCCCAGCCGCCGTGCCAGCTCTTCTGCGGCGAACGGGAAATCCCGTTTCATCAACTCCGCGCCGCGGCCTTTGAACGCGCGTTTCAGCCGCCGGGGGTCGTAGGGCTCGATACGTTCGATTGCGAATACTTTGCCAATTATCCCCTCTGGCCGCTCCGCGGCGAAACCGTACCCGTTTTCGCTCCATATGTCGGCTTTGCCGCGCAGGTGCAGCCGTGCCAGCCGCGCTTTCTGCAACGCCACGTCGGGTACCACGAGCCACCGGTAACGATCCGGTTCGAACGCACCCGGGGGCGGGGTTGCGCCGGCTTGGGCGGGCGTTGCCGTGAACGAGCCGCGTCCGAGGGCGGTCGCGGTAATGCCGGGGCCCGTGCCGTCGGCGTAGATGACGACCTCCTTGCATTCGTCGCCCAGCGATACGGCCTCCACGCGGGCTCCGGGGAAGAGCCGCAGTGCCTCGCCGATGTCGAACAGCGGGGAGTTTTTGACGCACAGTCGTCCCGAAGCCCTGCTGATGAGCGGCATTAGGGAGAGTATGTCGGGCGAACAATCCTCGAGCCGTACCATTTTGCGTCCGTCGCCCGAACGGCGGTCGGGGTCGGCATAGACCCAGTCGAAATGCAGTCCGGGCTGTGCGAGGTATGTTTCGGCGGAGGTATTGACGACCTCGATGTTCGCGGCGCCGAGCCGCCGGAAGTTCTCCGCGGCGATGCGGGCGAGCGTCTGGTCGCGTTCGAGTGCCACTACGCGGCGGAAACGGCGCGCCAGGAAAAAGGCGTCGGCGCCCAGTCCGCAGGTGAGGTCGAGGACGGCTCCGCCCGCGATCCGCTTGTGGGCGGAGCAGGCTTCGCTCGAAGCCTGTTCAAACGCCAGCGGCGGCAGGATGCATTGTGCGGAGGCGTATGAGGGGAGTTTCGCCTCCGCCCGCGCGAGGTACTTGACTTGCGTGGCGACCAGCCGGGCGTGGGGTATGTTGCGGTCTAAGGCCACCTCCAGCGGGTCGCGGCCGCGGTTGGCGGCGATGGCCCGCTGCACTTCGTCCGTCAGCAGCAGCGTATATTCCCCGGGGGTTATCATGCCGGCAAATGTACGCTTTTTTTCGGCTCGAAAGACCATGCCGCCAGGGTGGCGAGCAGAAAAAACAGGTAGATGCCTGCCGTCGCCCCGCTGCCGAGGGTGTATTCGGCATATCCGCCCGGGAGCGCCGCGGCAGCTCGGGCCAGCGTGTTGAGTAGGCCGGCCGTGCCCGAAAGCACGGCGTCGAAGGCCGGGGCGAGCCAGTTTACGGGAAGGATCATCCAGACGGTGCCGCCCAGCACGACGATGCTTCCCGCGAGGATCGCCACGGGATTGACGAGCAGCCCCGCCAGCGGGACTGTGCCGAAGGTGTGCGATACGAGGGGTGCCGTGGCGATGCCCGCCACGAGGCTGATGACGAGGGCGTCCGTGAGCAGGTTGAGCGCCCGCCGGCGGGTATGGAGCAGTCGGCAGAGCGGCACGCCCCAGACGAGGATGGCCGCGACGGCGATGAACGAGAGCTGGAAACTGATGTCGCCCAGCCAGGCGGGGTTCCACAGCAGCATCCCGAAGCCGGCGGCCGCCAGTGCGTTGAGTGCGACGTACTCCGAAGCCGAGGCCAGGGCGAACTGGAGCATCGTGCACATCACGGCCGCCCGTACGGCGCTGGGCGGGAATCCGGCCGCCGCGACGAACAGCCAGATGCAGACCGTTGCGAGCAGGTTGCGCACCAGGTGCCCGCGGTGCAGCAGCGGCAGCCACCACAGCATGAGGTTGATCAGCGCGAAGACGATCCCCGTGTGCAGTCCCGAGACGGCCAGCAGGTGCGACAGCCCGCTGCGCGAATAGGCCGTGCGCAACTCCTGCGTGATGCCGCTCCGGTCGCCCGTGACCATGGCGCGGCAGACGGCACCCGCGTCGCCCCGCATCCCGATCCGTTGCATCCGCTCGACGGCGTGCAGGTGCAGGGCGCTGCTCCGTCCGGGCAGGCGCTCGATGAGGGTGCGCTCCGACAGCCACAACGTTCCGGCGAACCCCCGGCGTGCCATCAGCCGGCGGTAACTTTCCGCTCCGCCGCGAAACGGCCGCACCGAACCCCGGCAGCGGATTCTCTCGCCGGGGTAGAGGGCCGTCAGGCTGTCGGCATAGAGCATTATGCGGTCACCCGAGGCGTGCCAGGTTCCGTGTGAAGGATCGCGCCACGCTACGGCCGTCGCTTCGGCCGAGGTGTAACGTCCGCGGTCGGAGGGGATACCCTCGACCGTGAGTTCATAAGTCGTGTATATACCGCGGGGCAGCGTGTGCGCCGTGTCGCGGAGCTGCGAGGCGGCGAATCCGGCCGTGAGCAGCATTACGAGTGCGCCGGACTGTGAGCGCAGCAGCAGCGCCAGCGTCCCGGACAGCAAAAAAGCTTCTGCGAGGAACCACAGGGGCAGCGTGAAGCAGTCAGCGGCGAGAATCCCCGCGGCGAACGGTGCGACGGCTTTTACCATCGGCATACGGTCGAGTCGTGCGGACAGGGAGGCGGCTTTCATCTCTGCAAATATAGTAAATTCGGATTGTTTTGTGCGATATTCGGGTGGGGTGTCCCGGTTTTTGGTCTGCCGCCGGCTCTTTGCGGATCCTCGCAACCCGCCTCCGGTTACCGTTTCCTTTCGTCGCCCGCCGGGCGGGTCAGCCGGATGCGGGCTTGTCGCGGGCGAACAGTTCCCACCCCAGTTCCACCTCGCCCATATCGGCCGCGGCGCCGTTTTCAACGCGTGAAATAGCGGCTGCCATGCGCAGCATCGTCGTGCGGTCGCGGGTGTTGAGCGGTTGCCCGTCCGGAATTCCGACGGCGTCGGCCACGGCGCGGATGTAGGTTTCGGTGTGGTTTTCCGAAGGCGGCGCCCACCGCGAAATCATGCCCCGGATCGTGTCGAGCCCGTAGCGTATCCGGTAGGTGTCCAGCAGTACGAATATCGCGCGGTAGCCCCATGCAAGGGACTCGAACTGTTTGAACGCCGGGTCGCGCGAGGGGCGCACTTCGCCTTTGTAGCGCACCTTCGACTGCCGGATATTGCCCGGGTTGCAGTTTTGCAGCCCCCTACTCATCGCCTGCCTCCTTTCGGATCCGACGGCGGACATAGCGGCGCAGCCAATGGAACAGCGGTGCATCGGAGAGCTGTGCGGCATTTTCGAGGAACGACCACAGCTCCACGCCGCAGGTGAAACCCGTGAAGAGCCGTGCCACGTTCAGCTGCATGAAGTCCAGGACACAGCTGTCTATCAGCCAGGCCATGGCGATGGCCGTGACCGTAAGTCCCAGTTTGAGCACCGTGCGCCAGGCCTCGCAGCTTTCGAAATACCAGGTGTGCCCTTTGCGGCGGGCCGCGGCGCGGCTGGCGGCTACGCCCGAGAGGAAGTCGATGCCGATGAATGCCATGGCACATGCCACCAGCGGGCCTATGGGGGCGAACAGGGCGATGAAGCCTGCCGTGAGCCCGCTAACGAGTCTGTATAAGGTTTCCATCGGTCGTGCAGCGTTTGAGGATGTTGTTATCGGAATCGTATTCGGGAAATTCCGCGGCATGTGCTTCGAGGTGTTCCGCAGCGCGGCGCAGGAGCGTGCGGGCCTGGCGGCGCAGGCTGCGTTGCAGTTCGCGCAGCGACTGGGCATCCGCCGGCTGGTAGGAACCCGATTTGGGGGCTACGGTGCCGCACTGTCCGGTGCGGATGTCGAGCCGCGGCTGTACGGCGATGCGGGTGAAGAGCGCTACCGGGGCTGCGAGGTATTCGGCCGTGAAGCCGGCATGGAGGCCTGCGAGCAGTTTTTCGTGGAATGCCCGTCCGATGACGGGCACGATGTAGCGTTGTTCGGCCGCTGCGATGTCGCCTTCGCCGATGGCTTCCGGCGCAAGGTACTCCCCGTCCGTAAAGGCCAATGCGACGGCTTGTGCAGGGGTGATCAGTGTGTTCATGATTGTCGTGGTTGAAATGAGTGTTCGAGTGCCGCCGGAGGCGGCGAACGGCAAGTTTCGAAAGGCCCGGAGAACCGGCCTTATTCTATGCTTCGTATGTTGTATTTCGTGATCTCCGACAGGAACGCCTGTTGGCGCTCGTCGTCGGGGTCGTAATCCAGCCCGTCGGCCTTGCGGGCTTCCCAGACCTTCATGTAGATGGGTTTGGAGCGCGTCGGCGGACGGTTGATGACCTGTAACGACGAGGCGTCTATCCCCAGGATGGACGTGATCGCCTCGCGCACGGGCTCCGTCAGTTCGGCCTGCTCGCCGAGGATGACCGTGTTGAGCGCCACTTCGTACTCGTGCAGGATACGCTCGGCGCTGAATCCCGAGGCGTAGTCCAGTCCGCTCAGCGTCCGGAACCATGAGTGTGCCACGACGATGTCCGACACGGCCTGTTCGTGCAGCGCCTGCCAGTCGCCTTCGTTCTGCGACGCGATAGGGATGAAGCGCGAATTGTCGCTCTCGCCACCGTCGCGGATGACGAACATCACCTGCCCGGGGTTGCCTGCGAATTTCTGTTCGGCCAGCCGTACGATGCGCTCGGCTTCGGATTCGTTGTCCACGGTGCTGTCGAGCATCATCACGCCCGAGAGCTGGAACGAGTTGTCGAGCCGCGAGATGTTCCATTTGTCGGTCTTGTAGGCGATGGCCGAGACGTTGAACCCGGCGATATAGGGCGGTACGCCGTAGTGTTCGAACATCGGTTCGTAGTCCTTGTAGTGGATCATGGCCCGCAGCGTGCCGTCCTCCTGCCGTTCGAAGGCCGGGTAGAGGGGCAGCGTCCGTGCCTCGGCGGCGTTGAAAGCCGCCCAGTCGTGGTGCAGGAGGATGTGCGCCGAATCGCGGGCCACGCGGCAGCGCGAAGCGTCCTGGTGGTGGAACGCGAGGAACGAGTGTTCCGCGTCGGTCACTATTTCGAGGAAGGCGTTGCCGAACAGGGCCTTGTCGAAGGCTAGCTTGTTGAGCACCTGCCGCAGGCTCTCCCCGTCGCCGTTCACACGGCGGATGAAGGCCGCGAGCAGGGGTTCATGCCCCTCGTCGCAGGAAAACCCCTTGCCCGAGATGTAGTCGGCCTTGTCGTTGATGATGCGGCGGTGCGTGACCGAACGCCGGGCCATCAGCGCCAGGGCATTGGGGAAGAGATTGTCGTCGCCCCAGCGCCAGAACTTGTCGCTTTGGACGCTCCCCGCGCCCGATGTGATATATGGGTCGTCCGCACGGTTGGCGACCGCTACGGCCGGCTTGAATTTCTGTTTTCTGCTCATGCTTCTTGTTCTTTGAGCTCGGCGGCCGGGTCGGTGTCCTCGCTCGTAAGCGTCAGGACGGCCGGCGTGCCGTCGAGGGGTTTGATGCCCGACTCCATGGCGAAGGAGTCCGGGCGCAGGGGTTGCGAGGTGCCGAAGCGTGCCGACCATCCCGCCAGCAGCCGCTCGCCCGAGGCCATCGTGACCAGGGCTATGAGCCCTTCGGTCTCGGCCGCACGGCGGAGTGCCGGGGTGAAAGCCTTGCGGAACGTCTCGCGGCCCACGACCAGTGTGAGCGTGTGGCGCATGCGCTGCGGCCCGGCGTCGGTGTCGAGCCGTTCGGCATAGGACGAGCGTTGTTCGGCGAGCGGCAGGGCGGTGAGCTGCGTCGCGTCACGGAAAATCGCTTCGGCGCGCCCGTCCGCCGCCACCGCCGCCCGCAGGAGGTTTCCTGCGGGGGTGACCGTGACGGCTGCGACGCCCCCAGCCGGTTTGCGGGGTTTGGAGTCTGCCATCGTTATGCCGGGTTGTAGGCGTAGGTCATCAGCGTCTCGTCGAGCACGTCGCACCCGGCCATGAAGACGGCACGCTGGCGGTTTTCCATCAGGTCGGGGTTGTACCACATGCGCACTTCGTTGCCGGGGAAATCGGCCGTGTTGACCGCCAGTACCAGGTTGCGGCGGGGGGGGGGGGGGGGGGGGGGCGGCGGTCGGTCAGCAGGCAGAACGACTTGTGCAGCGACGTACTGCCGAGGTAGGAACCCAGACGCACGTCCACGAGCGGTATGCCGTGGTAGGCGAGGCTCGGACGGCCTTCGGTGGTCGCCATGTAGGCGGCATCGGCACTCTTGCCGTCGAGGTATTTCTCGAAAGCGTAGTAGATGTCGGACGTGACGAAGAAGGCGAGCTGCCCGTCGGCCTTCATGTCCTTGACACGCTCGTCGGCGTTCATCCAGAGGTCGTCGAGGACGGCGACTACCTTCCCGGGATCGGAGAAATCCTCAGCCTGGCAGATCGAGTTGTAGAACTTCTCCTGCATGGCTCCGGCCTTCACGGTTTTGAGGAACCCGTCGAAGGTGTTGTAACCCGATGCCGCCGAGGTGTCGCCCACCCACATCGTGGCGCGGATGCTTTCGGCGACGGCCTGTTTGAAGAGTGCCGTCTCGGCCTGTTCGAGTTCGGTGCCCGTCAGGTCGTCCATGTTGACGTCGGCGCGTGCGGCGATCTTTTCATAGACCAGCGAGAAATAGTCGGCGGCCGAAAATCCCAGTTCGGCCTTCACGCGTCCCAGGCTGATGGTCTTTTGCAGCTTGGTCGCTGCGTTGCCGCCCGTCCATCCGGCGGCGGAGTATTTCTGGAGGACGTTGCGCTGTCCGTCCCAGAGCTGGATGGTCGTGGGTACGGGCATGTTATAGAGTACCCGTACGCCCAGTTCGCGGGCGGAGTCGCCGCTCAGGATCGGACGGAAAAAGATGGTTTCGAGGTCGGAACCGGTGTACTGTTTTGCACTTTCTAAGAAACTCATGGCTGATTTGTTTTTGGTGTTGGGTTATGTCGTGTGTGAATGTCAGATGCCTTTGAAGCGTTTGGCGTCTTCGGCATAGGCGCGTTGGTTCGCCGTCCGCACCGTATCGCCGTACGAGGGGTCTTCACGCGGTTTGGTGCAGGTGGGCGAGGCGTTCTGCTGCGCCTGCCGTATGGCCGTGGCCGAGCGGCGCAGCAACTCCTGCCGTTCTCCCGCGGTGAGCAGTACATTGCGGTCGGCGGGAAGCTCCTCGCGGCGGTTGAGCCCGATGCCTGCGAGCAGCCGCTCCCAGCCGCGGGCGATATTCCCTGCCAGCGAGGGTGCCGTGCGCTCCCCGTTGTCGGTCACCGTGTCGGCGAGCCCTGCTGCGACGGCCTCTTCGGGCGACAGCCAGCGGCCGTTGCCGTTGTTTTCGGCCATCAGCGCCTCGAACTCCCCGGCCGGGCGACCGGAACGGGCGGCATAGACCGCGGCGATGCGCGTGTCGGTCTGGCGGAGCAGGTCGAGTTTTCCCGCTATCTCTGCGGCGTTGCCTTCGGCGGCACAGATGGCCGTGTGGATCAGGTAGAGGGCGTTGGCCGAGATTTCGCGGCAGCCGGGCGATGCGGCCTGTGCGATGATCGTCGCCGCCGAGGCCGTGTAACCGTAACAGCGGGTGATGATGTGCGCATCGAGCGAGCATAGTGCGTCGTGGATCAGGAGTGCGTCGTTGACGTCGCCGCCCGTCGAGCGGATGTCGACCACGATCTGCGGGGCGTCGATCCCGGCGATGCGCTGCACCGTGTCGCGGAACTTCTCGTAGGTTGCGACGCGCGCTTCGGGCTGGTCGAACTGCCACTCTTCCGGTACGCCGATGGTGCCTTCGATCTCGATGCGGCAGACGCCGGCGCTGTTTTTGATTTGGATTTCCGATTTCATGTTTCAGGATTTGTACGTGTTGTAATAGTAGCTGCGCACCTTTTCGTAGGAGCAGCAGAATTCGTCGGCCGTGACGTGCATGGCCTCGCAGCGGGGTACGCCTTCCTCTGCCAGCCGGTCGACCCGTGCCCGTACGGCCCGTTGTTCGCAGGCCCGCAGGTTGACCAGTCCCAGTCCGAACAGCCGTTCGACGGCCTGCTCCCCTTCCAGGCCGCCTATTGCGCCGAGCAACACTTCGGCGAGCCGTTTTTCGTGCCGTGTCATCATCCTTCGCTCAGGCGTGTGAAGGTGCATCTGGCCGATGCCGCCTGCGGGTCGTAGCTTTCGATAGCATGGAGCGTGGCGCGGATTTCCTCGCCCCCGGTGTCGAGCCGGAATACCGAACGCAGGTCGGGCATCCCGGTGCCGGGCGTGAAGAGGCTTTCGAATTCGTGCGGCGCGAGCCGCAGCGAGAGGGTGATGCGCTGGCAGGTGGCTTCCTGTGCTGCCTGGCGGTCGTAGCGATGGTGCAGGCCGCGGATGCCGTCGCGGTCTTCGAAACAGAGCGTGAAGCCCTCCGTCGCTGCGTCCCCCGGGAAGTGGAATGCCGCGAGCGGGTATTCCGCCAGCCCCGAAGGATACCCCCAGCGTTCGCCCGCGGGCAGCGGGTGCAGCCCGGCGAAGCGCACGATACGGGGCGTGAAGTTGGTGCCGTCCTCCTGCACGTCATCCCGGTCGCCGACCTGCATGATCTGCGCCGAGGGGGCGTTGGCATAGTGCCCTGCCTCGCTGAGCGTGGGCCGGAAGAGGGGGTTGCGCAATACTTGGTCGCCCTCTCGTGCGGCATAGGAATCGGTGCGGACGCTCCACTCCCCGAAGGGGCTCCCGGCTCCGGCATTGAAACGGTTCACGGCGCCGTCGCCTTCCTGGTAGCCCCACGTGCGGCTTTCGTGTATTTCGGGGGCGATGTCGGCCAGCACCACGGGCTGCGAGAAATCGCTCCTGTCACGCCAGTCGGCCGTGGTTCCGCTGCCGAAAAATTCGTCGGCGGGTTCGATGCGTACGGTCTTGGTCTCCTCCTCGGTGTGGAACCTCAGGTTGAAGAGGTGTTGCAGCGCTTCGAGCAGTGCCGACTGCCGGATTGGGTGCCGGGCGACGTCGGCGAAAGTGATTGCGGAGCCGTAACCCGGTGCCGACGAGAACCGCGGTCGGAGTGAACACTCCTTGTGGAGCGTGAGCGACATTCCCTCCTCTGCGCCGTAGAAATAAATCCGGTCGAAGAATTTGGGCGATGCGGGGGCGATGCGTTCCGGGGCGGTTCGTACCCGCAGCTCGACGGTCGTCCGTCCCGATTCGGTGACGTATCCGTCGTACAGCGCCCAGTCGCCCGCATAGCGTACCCAGCGGGTGCCGCTGCGGATGAGCAACACGGGGTCGGCGACGGTGCCCGAGGCCGGGGTCGTGACCTGCGCCGTGCGCGCCGAAAACTCCGTCCAGAGAGCCTCTGCCACTCCATCCTTCGTGTAGGCCAGGCGGTACTGCGCCCCGTCGGTGTGGTCGAACACGATAGCCAGGTAACGGTGCCCGGGAGAGATGTCCGTCCGGCGGTCTTCATATCGGTTCGCCAGCGTGAAGGGCATGTCGGCGCCCGTCCCGAGGTAAACCGAGTCGAATCCCCGGAGCCGCTCACGCGTCAGGATACGGTGGTCGGTGGTGTATTTCAGGTAGTATTCGAAGCCCGCACTCACTTCGGTCGTGGGGGTGAAGACGATGCGCCCCTTGTCGAACCCGAAGCAGTTGCCGTTGTTGCAAAGTTCGGGAATCGGCTCCCCGTCGGTGTCGAGCGTCTGCGGCGTGGCCGTTTCGACGATGTTGCCCACGCTGTTGGCCGTTGTGGTCGGGTTGGCCGACACCCGCCCCAGGTGGTTGCCCTGTGCGGTGGCCGGAGCCAGCCTGCGGGCGTAGAAGCCCATCCGCGCAGCAAGCGCCGCCGTGTCGCGCGACGGGTAGGCACCGCTCATGTAAAGCGAGCGGAACTCCGGACTGCCCGTGAAATTGCTTTTGATGCGGTAGCCGGCCTCTGCGAAGATCGTCTCGACGAGCGTCGCCACGTGCAGGAAGGGATGGTAGTCGTCCACCGAGAGGATCCTTTCGGCGGGCAGCAGATCCGACGGGCTGTTCTGTTGCGGGTATTCGTCGCGGCGGATCGGGAAAAACTTTACGGGCGAATCGTCCGTCCAGCTGGCCGAGACGGTCGACGGGAGCAGGCGCGCATGATAATCGATGCCCAGGGCGCTGAACACCCGTCGGGCGGCATTTTTCGCCCAGCGGGCACCGCCTTCGCGAATTTCGATCCGGTACCCTTCGTCCGAAACCTTGAGCAGCCGTACCGTCCCGGCCAGCAACTTCGCCCCTTCGGCCGAGAGCACAGCCCTGTGGAGCGAGGCGTTGAACCGCCCTGAGGTATGCGGGTCGCGGGCGAATCCCAGAAGCGCCTCGTTACGGGGCGTCGCGGGGAGCGTGAACTCCTGCGACCGGCCTTCCCGTGCGGCTTCCACGTCCGCGAGTTCCGCGGCGGCGTAACCCCCGACGGCGATGGGCTCCCCGGCCAGGTCGCAGGGCTTCGAGTCGATCGTCAGTTCCATGGCATCCCGGTTTTACGTTTGGGACGGATTTCGATTTCGAGGCAGGTCACGGCGCCATGCCGGTGCAGGACGCTCTTTTCCGTAACGACGTCGACCGCCGTGTAGCCGTCGTCCTCCGCCAGCCAGACGTCGGGCGAGGAGAGGACTTCGGAAAGCCCTTCGAGGGTCGCCCGGGGTTCGTAGGCCGACACGAGTACCGTCCGCCGTTCGGCACGGGTTCGGGCGACCAGATGCCCTTCGGCTCCGTATGCCCGTTGCCTGATTGTTTCGACGGACTCCGACTTTTCGACCGGGAAGGTGTAATGTTCGATCCCTCCCGCGCTGCTGCGCCAGGCCAGCCGCCGGGCTCCGGTGGGGGCGGAGATGACCGTGTAGGCTACCGAGCCGCAGGCTCCGGCGTCTACGGTCAGTGTTTCGGCTTCGGGGAAGTCGCGCGTGTCGAGCCGGAAGACATGCAATCCTCCCGTGGCCGTGCGGTAGCTTTCGGCGGTCGTGGTCGTCCCCGATTGTGCCGTGACGGTTACCGTGACGGCTTCGTCCGAGAAGAGCGTCAGTTCGTCGCTCTCGCCGTGCGAGATCAGGCGGACGAGCGGCATTGAGGTCAGCAGGGCGAATGCCGTTACGTTTGTCCGGCAGGGGAGGAACGTCCGCAGCGGGGAGTGGACGGTCGGGGCCGTTCCGGTTGCCTGTGCCGCTTGGGCCTCGATGTAGGCCGTCACGGTACGCCCGTCTGCCATGCGGAATCCCGTGCTTCCGGTCGTCGGAACGAACGCGACGGCGCGCCGCAGGTAGGGGGCGGCATCGAACGAGGCGGACGTGACTCCGGCGAAGCGTTTGGCGCCGATCAGCGTGCCGTTTCCCGCATCCGCGATGCGCAGGTCGAGGGTGGCGGTTTCCGGCGTGGTGACGGTGTAACGGAGTTCCCCGCCGAGCGGGGCGTACTCCGGCGGAATTTGTGTGAATGTCATTTGGATAGATGTTTGGGGTGTTGTTGCGGCGGATTGCACGACGTTGCCCGTTGCCGTCCGCAGCGTGCCGGCCGTTCTGTTGCGTGCCCGTAACCCGGGCGGGGTTGCGGCCGTGCGGACGGCGACGGTGCGCCATGCTAAAACCACGTTACGATCCGGGCGGTGGCGGTTTGCGAAATTTCGCCGTGCGGGGTGAGCGAGAAAGAGCGCGGGCGGACGGAGAGCCCTTCGACGGCGAGAATGCGTTCGTCGAGCGAGAGCTCCGCGAAGATCTCGATCATCTGTGCCTCCATTTCGGCCAGTGCCGTGCGCCGCTCCGCAGGGGAGATGCGTGCTCCGGGGCGGAGCAGGTGCAGCGTCATGTCATAGGTCGCCCGTCCGTGAGTGCGCCCTTCGACGGCGTGCAGTTCCGGGGGTGCCAGCCATGCCGCGGGGTAATTCCGCACGGTGTGGCCCATGTCGTCCTCCGGCCCGGTGTAGAAGGTGTAACCCCGTTGTGCCGTGAGCTTTTCCGCCGCACCCTCGAGGTGGGTGCGATTCATTGTTGATAAACAGGTTGAAAGGTTGTTGAAAAACGAAAATAACAATTCGTAAACGACTGGCAATGAGTTCTGTCCTGATGTCGATAACTTGTGCACTGTGCACCGTGCGGTGTGAATTGTGTGGCAAATATACGACGGCGTATACCCCCTTGTCAAGAGGTGAAAGCACTTTTTCTAAAATTTGTGGAAAAACTCCCGAATTTTGATTACCTTTGCAACATCGAACCAACAGTTTTATACCCTTATGGATGATGGTCATAGTTCCACGTATAGCGGCCGTGTCGTATCTCAATACGATACCGTTCATCTATGGTATCGAGCACGAAGGTAACCTCCGTGCCGAACTGCTGTTGTCTCCGCCTTCCCTCTGTGCAAAGAATTTCGCCGAACACAAAGCCGACATCGCACTGGTGCCGGCCGCAGCCGTGCCGTCGCTGGCGGATGCGCAGGTAGTGACCGAGTACTGCATCGGAGCCGCCGGCCCCGTGCGGACGGTGGTGCTCCTGAGCAACGAGCCGATCGAAAAGGCGCGCCGCGTATTCCTCGATGCCCATTCGCTCACGTCGGTGCAACTGGCCGGCTACCTGCTTGCAAAGCACTGGAAAGTCACCCCCGAATACTATACGCTCGAAGATTATGCGCAGCTGGGGCACGCCCTGCCGGGCGATGCCTTCCTGCTG